>JAFAUR010000010.1 GCA_019243205.1 Acidobacteriaceae bacterium
TTTCGCGGTGCTTTCCGATCCGCTTCCAGGATCGTGTCGACAAAACTCTTGAGTGGCCCCAACACTGGCCGCTGCGACGGCTTGCGCTCGGGAGGATTCGCGTCCGATAAAGCCTGGCGCACCATCCTTCGATGGATGCCAAACTTCACTCGTATTCCCTTCGGATCTGTTCAAACAACTCCACTTTGGCTCTCCTGTCCACCAAAGCCCTCCCGCTTCTCAGCAGGATGCTTCAGCTCTTTTCAGGTGGGCCAAATTAGTCCATCACTCTGGGCCAGAGTAGCGAAATCAGACATCCGACCATCGCGACCAAGCACTCCGCAATGTGATGCAGAAGAGCGGCTGGATTCGCGTCAGACGAACGCGCCTACGTTTCCGTTTCAAAACGGCGGCTTCGTGATGGAGCGACAGGATTTCCAAGATGTATCGAGATGACTTCGCAAGAACACTCTCAAGCCCGCGAGAACGGCAAACAGTAAATCGACATGCTGAGGTCGACCGTTGACAGCCGGTTACACGTTCGCAAGAACGCTGATGAACAAGCCGCAACAGCTTTTTGGCTACAGACAACTTCCGTAAGCAGACCGTGTGCTTCGACGCGGAAGCGAAAAATCTTCCTGAACGGACCTCACTTGTTTGTGTTACCGGGGTTCACTCAAGGGCACTGATTGGCTAAATTGCAGCATCTCCGGGTCTTTTTACGTTTTCCGGCGTCCAACTAAACAGAGACGCTGGAATGAATACCTACGACCGCGCTTCTCTCAAAATGTGCGAAGAGATGAGTTCCACGACGGCTACGCGGCTGGTCGCGCGGGATGGAGCGGACAAACACCCGAAGCCGGATTCGAGGTCTGTGGCGCTGTACATCAAGCTCCATGAGATTCGCAGAGTCCATAACATTTGCCGCCGTCTACTCGGTCGGGCTCACCTGCTGTAATCAGAGCCGAACTCCTTTGAAATCGAAGGATAAACCGGACGCTTGGGACACTCTTTGAGCCGCGGGCTTGATTCGGGACTTGTGCTCCGGGACTTGTGCTCTAGGTATGGCTCGGCCCTCCCGCCGCGGAGTTCGGATAGCGGTGCTCAGACCACCATCTTGGAGTGAGCAGAAGCGACGAGCCCTGCGGCTTACCTCCCCGCAGACTTACCCGTTGGCGCAAACAAAGAGGCCCGGCTTCGAGGCAGCGCAAGACGATTTCGCCAACGCGCCGCAACTTCGATCTGGTTGCACCGTAGGCAGCTTGAATCCCGAGCCCCGCCATTACCGAGGAGAGATAGCGCGCAAGCTCCGGGCTGGAACTCCACAGGGAGTTCCTTCGGATTGCGCCTGCTGCATACGCTTTCTGATGGCGGCCTCCCCACTCTTCTCCAAGCGATCATGGTTTGCTTCACAGGTTGCGCATCCGTGCCACAGGCCAGCGCCCCCTGGACTTGAAGGCAGCCGCGAGGATTGTCAGGCGTTGAGAGGAACTCCACCGCTCCGTTGATGAGCCCCGCTATAGCGTCACGCAGCAATCGCTGCGCAAGAGCTTGCCTGATATAGGTCATCGGCGCCTCCCTACAGCGGCCTAGGGCACGGTGAAAAAGAGCGTCCTTATCGCCAAAAGCCGCGTACATGCTGGATCGGTTGATTCCCATGCCTAGTCACGTCGGCCATAGTCGCGCCTTCGTAGCTCTTCTCCCAGAAGACCCCATCGGGGCTTCGAGTGCCGCGTCTTCTTCACAGGAATCGATCTGCTGGTAGACGGTGGCCTCGTGGCCGTGTGACAGCCCGCGGGAGTCGAATGCAAACCACCAACTCTGCGGGAACCGAACCTGAGAAGAGATGACTCCAGGAAGCGGAGACTCACGGCTGGGGAACATCATTGCCCTCGAGCGTCCCCGAACAATCAGCGGCAAAAAGGAAGGAGCGCATGCCTATGCACACCGCGATTGACACTGCAGCGCCCATCGGCCACGTTCACCTGAACGTGGCCGATTAGAACGAGCACTTGCATTCTATTGTGGCGTCCTCGGTTTCGAAATCACTCAGCGCTGCGGCACGCAAGCTGGGTTTATTTTGGCCAGCGGATACCATCACCGACATCGGACCTTAATACTTGGGGACGAAAGCCAAGGCCGAACCCCGCCTCGTCCGGGCAGCACTGGCCTCTATCATCCGGCGATTGTTTATCCCAATAAAGCCCAAGTTGCCGATGCGCTGCGGCGATTACTCGCTGTGGGCATTCGTCTGGATTCACGCCATGCGGACAGGCAACTTCGCGGGTCAGCGCACGATCACGGATCCTATCACGGGTCGCCCCTTTCCCAATAACATCATCCCAACCAATCGCATCAGCCCGCAGGCGACTTACTTTCTTCCCTTCATGCCGACGCAGCATCAGGGCGTTTTCAACGCGCCGCAAAGCCTCGACATCTATAAGGCTGACATGAAGGTGGATACCGAGGTTACGCAAGCCGACCGCGTGATGGTCAGGTACTCCATTGCCGATAATCTCGAGAGCGATCCGAATCAGTATCCCGCTCTTGGCATTCAGCCGCTCCATAGCCGGGCCCAGAATGTGGCGCTGACGTGGACTCGTATCCTGACCCCGAAGTTGCTGAACGAGGCCCGTTTCGGCTATTACCGCGATTACTTCCTGTTCGGCGCGGTCCTCCCAGGAACCAACTACGTACAGCAAGCGGGAATCACGGGTTTCGAACAGACGCAGCTCAGCCCTAGTTTCCCGCTGATTACTTTGTCCGGTTTTTCGGGCTTCAACGGCTCCGGCAGCAACAGCCTGCCTAAATCCAATCGGATCCGCACGTGGCAGTACACCGATACCGTGGGCTACAGCAATGGCAAGCACGACATCCGATTCGGCGGGCAGCTCTATCATCAGAACCACGGCTTCTTCAACGGTCAGTCCCAGGAAGGTCAGTTTGCTTTCTCAACCAATTACACGGGCAACAGCTTTGGCGATTATCTGCTCGGCTTGCCGACCAGCGTCTTCCGGGCCTACCCGTTGTCTCTCTATGGCAACTACGCGAATCAGTGGGCGGCATTCGTTCAGGATGACTATCGCGTCACGCCGAGACTCACTCTGAATGTTGGGCTCCGATGGGCATACAATCCCTTCTTCAATGGAGTGAACGCTCAGACCTCCGCCTTCGATTACGCCACCGGCAAAGTTATCGTTCCCACTGACGGTAGCGGGAACCTTTTGAACCCGATGGCACAGCCTGTAACCCCGCTTCTGATTCCCCTGTTCAGCGACCGCACGCTCGGGACAAGTCAGCTTGGTTTGCCTCAATCCATTCGCACCACGGGTCCCGGTCAATGGCTGCCGCGGTTTGGCTTCGCATGGCAGCCCGGTTTCACCAATCGCGTTGTTGTTCGCGGCGCCTACGGGATCTTCGACCAGTTCTTTGATACGAACTTGAGCCTGCAATGGGCCAAGGCTCCGCCGCTCACGATCACGCAAACGGTGAACAACACCACGCCGGCTCCGACATTCACGTGGGCGAATCCGTTTCAGGGCCAGCCGTTGGTCGCCGCCAATCCCAATCCGGGGCATCCATGCGCGGGAACGAACCTTGTGCTGAACACCTGTGTAACGCCCAACGTCTATACTGCTCCGACACAGTTGCAGCACACGTATATACAGCAGTGGAATTTTGCAGTGCAGACGCAATTGCAGAACAATCTTTCGCTGAACGTCGCTTACGTCGGCAACAAAACGACTCACCAGCAACTCATCTCCGTTCCGGACAATGTGCCTAATCCCGGACCAGGCGCCATTCAGGCGCGCCGTCCGTACCCGCAGTGGAGCCAGTTGTACATGGGTGAAACGAACGGCTACGGAAGCTACGATGCGTTGCAGTTGACTTTAGAGCGCCGCTTTGCAGGCGGCTTCCAGATGCTCGGCTCCTACTCATACAGCCGCTGCATGGATGTTGGGTCGAATCAGAATGGTCCGATTACGGTAGCTTTCCTTAATCAGAACTATGGGCCGTGTGACTACAACATGAAACACAATCTTGCCGTCAGCTCCGTTTATGAGCTGCCGTTCGGTCGCGGGCGGCAGTTCATGAGTAACGCCAACGGCATTATCGACGGCATCCTCGGCGGACGGGGAGTGGCAGGCATTTTGACGGCGCGTTCCGGCCTTCCTTTTACGCCCGTGATCTCCGGAGATACAGCCAACACCGGAGTCGGCAATCAGCATCCTGTGGTCGTCGGAGATCCGTCTGTTTCCAACCCGACTCCGTCCGCGTGGTTCAACGTGAACGCCTTCGCGATCTCCGCTCGCTACACGTACGGAAACCCCGGCCGCAACATTCTTCTCTCTGACGGTCTTCAGCAGCTCGACGTGACTTTGAGAAAAAACTTCCAAATAAAGGAATGGTCAAATCTCGAGTTTCGGGCGGAAGCTTTCAACCTGCTGAATCACCCAACGTTCTCAGCGCCGAACTCCACCATCGGTTCGTCGTCTGCGGGCATCGTCACTACGACGCTCAACTCGAACCGCATCTTGCAATTTGCGTTGAAGTTAACGTTCTGATATCGATCACTTAGACACACGAGAAGGGATAAGCATGCCTCGAGAAGTCAATCGACGTGATTTTCTGACGACTATGGCGGCCGGAACTGCCGCCCTGAATCTTGGAGGCGCACAGCCGCTTGCATTTGCAGCGGAAAAACTCCGGTCCCAGCCTGTCATCGGAATTCAGATTGGTTCCATTTCGTTCCTCGACGAAGGCGTCGAGAAGGTAATGGACAATCTTCAGGAACGGGCTGCCGTCAACACTCTGTTCATTGCGACATTTACTTATGGGAACGGCATTGCAGGCCGCCAACTGAAAGATCATCCGCTACCGGACCATGGCGTCCAGAACTACGATGACCATTTTCACGGCGGCAACTACGCAACGCCGCACGCACAGCACTACAAGAACACCGTTATCAAGGACACGAAGGCGCCTGACCACGGGAACTTGGACATCCTCGAGATGGTCATTCCGGCCGCCAAGAAGCGCGGCGTCCGCGTTTACACGTGGAGCGAAGACGTCTGGAGTGCCACCGTTCCCAATGTCGATAAGATTCAGGAGAAGGATCTTTACGGCCGAAACGCCCGCACTGTCTGCTTTAACAACCCCGACCACCACAACTTCTTAATGGGGTTGATGGAAGATTACACGCGCTCTTACGATATCGACGGCATCATGTGGGGGTCGGAACGCTACGGCGCATTCGGCAACATGATCGAGTCGGTCCACAACCGCAACGGCAACGATCCGTCTCGCGTCACCTGCTTCTGCTCGTTCTGTCAGGAGAAAGCCAAAAAGCGCGGCATAAATGTCGACCGCGCGTTTGAAGGTTTCAAGGCACTTGAAGCCTGGGTGCGCTCCTGCCGCGGCGGTAATCGTCCTCCGGACGGCTACTACGTCACGCTGTGGCGTCTCATGTTCCGCTACCCGGAACTGCTTGCCTGGGAAACCATGTGGAACGACAGCGTGCACGAAACGTATGCGGCCATTTACAATCTCGTCAAATCTATCAAGCCCGAAGTTCAGGTCGGATGGCACGTGTGGCACGCCAACAGCTTCAGCCCGCTGTTCCGTGCCCAGACAGATTACGCAGAGCTCAGCAAGTATTCGGATTATCTGAAGGCTACCGTGTATCACAATCTCGGCGGTACGCGCATGGAAACCTACATGACCAGTAATCACAACACTATGTACGGCGACATGCCCATTGAGGAAGCGCTTCAGTTCGAATACCGCATCATGAACTACCGCGAGCGCGGTTACGAAGAATTGCCGTACACCGGCTTGTCGCCCGACTACGTTTACCGTGAGACCGTGCGCTCGGTCGCTAGCGTCCAAGGCACGAAGACCGAAATCTGGCCCGGTATCGATATCGATATCTCGAACATGGATCCGAAATTCAGTCGCTGCACTCCTCCCGTGACGAAGGAAGTAACGAAAGCGGCCTTCCGCGGGGGCGGGAAGGGCCTGGTCATCTCTCGCAAGTACTCCGAAATGAGGCTTGCCAACCTAAGCGCTGTGGGCGAAGCCCTGCGCGAAGAGAAAATCGTGTAATGGGAAGGCCGCCCACTCTCATGAATGCCGAAGGTGAAGAGCCGTTATTGAAAGACGTGATCGACGCGCACGTCCATTGCGACCCCGACAGCATCGCACGTGACATCGACGCCGTCGATCTTGCGCGGTTGGCTAAGAGGCTTGGAATGCGCGGCTTTGTAATGAAGAATCACTTCGAGCCGACAGCCTCGGTCGCCATATCTGGTCCGAAAGGCGGTGCAGGGCATCGAGGTGTTTGGCGGCATCAATCTCAATCGGGCAGTAGGCGGGATTAACCCCGCCGCTGTCGAACACATGGCGCGCGTCAAAGGGGGATGGGGGCGCTTTGTTTGGATGCCGTCGTCCGACTCCGAAAGCCACGTTCGCTTCCAGGATGAGGACCGTCCGTTCGTCTCTGTTTCGAAGGACGGGCGCTTGCTGCCTGAAGTGAAACAGGTTGTAGCTCTGATCGCCCGATACGATCTTGTTTGGCAACCAGCCACTCCAGCGCGGAAGAAAACCTTTTGCTTGTGCGGGAAGCACGCGAACAAGGCGTGAACCGCATCGTCATCACGCATGCGATGATGGCGCTTAGCCATATGAGCACGCCCGAGATGATCGAGGCTGCTGACCTGGGCGCATATATCGAATTCTCATACAACGGTTTAGTCGGGCCCCACAAGGAATTTGTGATCGGAGACTATGCGGGAGCCATTAGAGCCGTTGGCCCCGCTCGTTGCATTCTTTCGAGTGATCTCGGTCAAATCGTCAACCCGGTGCATCCGGAGGGTCTGCTGCGATTCTTCGAGGCGTTGCTGGAGGAGGGATTCACTCGCCAGGAAATCCATCAAATGGCAATCCACAACCCATCCCATCTCCTGGGTTTGGAACAGGAAGTAGGCGGATTGCGTTCTGACGCCAGCTATGGAATGCAGCGCGCGAGCGTGGGTGACGGGGATTGACGCGGGCGTTGCTGTCTGATACGCAGTTGCAGGAAGAGACTTACTCGGCAGTAACCCGGCGGCTGATGCCAATTCTGTTTATTTGTTACATCCTGTCTTACATCGACCGGATCAACATCGGGTTCGCCAAGCTGCAGATGGCGGGAGATCTGAGGCTGAACAATGCCGCTTACGGCGCTGGCGCCGGCATCTTCTTCATCGGCTACTTCCTGTTCGAAGTTCCTGCCAACCTTCTCTTGCTTAGGATCGGCGCGAGTGTTTGGCTGAGCGCAATAGTGATCGGCTGGGGCATCGCCTCGACGAGCACGGCGTTCGTAGGCTCTGTTCCACAGTTCTACCTGGTCCGGTTTATCTTGGGAACGCTCGAAGCAGGGTTTTTTCCTGGCGTGATTCTGTATTTAACATTCTGGTATCCCAAGCAGTACCACGGGCGAATGATCTCCGCTTTCATGAGCGCCATACCGTTATCTGGTGTCCTAAGCGGCGCTATTTCGGGCTGGATCATGAGCCAGATGAACAACGTGGCGGGACTGCGCGCGTGGCAATGGCTCTACATCCTGGAAGGCATCCCGCCCGTGTTAGCGGGTCTCCTGGCTTTCGCTCTTCTTCCGGATAGCCCCGCAAAGGCTCAGTGGTTGCGCTCAGAGCAGAAGGAGTTGGTGCAGCGGATGATCTCTGACGAGCGGAGCGACCGGGGGCCGGCGCTCTCTCGTTCGCATCATTTTCTTCACGCCCTGAAGAACCCTGCTGTCTGGCTGCTTTGCCTGGTTTTCTTCGGCTTCGTCATGGCAAGCTATGGCATTGGATTCTGGCTACCGCAGATACTGTCGGAAAATTCAAGCAAAGATCCGTGGGTCATCGGCTTGCTTTCGATGATCCCTTGGGCCGTTGGCGCAGCCGCTATGATCCTTGTCGGAAGGCACTCAGACCTCAGCGGGGAACGGTGCTGGCACGTGTCTCTTTCCGGGTTCACCGCGTTTGTTGGATTCACCCTCTCATCCATTCCGCATCTGCCGTCAGGCTTCGGACTCTTTGCGCTGAGTCTTGCGACAGCGGGCGTGATGGCATCGATCGCGACGTTTTGGTCCCTTTCGGCGGGGCTCCTCCGGAGCACCGCAGCCGCTGCGGGAATTGCGTGGATCAACTCTGTCGGCAGCCTGGCCG
>JAFAUR010000337.1 GCA_019243205.1 Acidobacteriaceae bacterium
TTGTAGCAGATGATGAATCCGCGAATGCCCCAATCCCCTCCGGAGACGCCGGCGATGACCGTGTCATTCACGATCAGAGGCGAAACCGTAGAGCCATACTTCATCGGTTCTTCCGGCATCACGTTTTCCCACATGAGCGCTCCCGTAACGCGATTCAGCGCAAGGAGATGAGCGTTGTCAGTGACCATGAACACCTTGTCTTTGAGGATTGCCATGCCGCGATTCGTACCCAGCGAGGCGTCACCCACAAGTCCTTGCGTGCGGGGGCGAGAGTAATGCCAGATGACACGGCCGGAAACGGCGTCGAGAGCGTATGCCTGATTCGGGCCCGTCACATACATCACGCCATCAGCAACGATGGGCGTCGCTTCGAGGCCGAAATGCTCGATGGGCAGGACCCACTTCAGACCCATTTTGTCGATGTTATGCGTGTTGATTTGAGAAAGAGGGCTGTAGCGGTTTGCCTGCAGATTGCCGTTGTAGGTAAGCCAGTCGCCGGGTCGAGGATTCTTTATCCGGGCGAAATCGACAGCGGATTTTTTTGAGGAATCTGCGGGGGCGGTGGTCTTCGGATCGTTTGCGGTAACGCCCGCCAAGCGGCTCAGGTAGGCGATGAGGTCTTGCATTTCATCGTGACCTCCGCTCCAGGGCTTCATCACTGAATGCCTGTCTTTCTGCACGGAAGCGATGTCGGGAGAATGAAGCAGGTGAAATTGCCCATTCGTGTCCTGTAGCTGTATGTCGAAATTCGATTGTCCTCGCGCGAACCCATGAAGGGTTGTGCCGCTATGCAGCCGGACCGTCACCCGTTCATAACCCGGGGTGATGTGAGCATCAGGATGCAGCAGGACGCCTTCGATTTCTCCAACTGTCATCTCGCGACCTACCGTAGAGACGTCAGGCCCCGTGTCGGATCCGCGACCGTTCACCATGTGGCAGGTGCCGCACTTCTCTGAAGCTCCAAAGAAAATTTGTTCTCCGCGCTTCGCGTCTCCGGACACAGGTGTCTCGTATGCTGCCGAGTTCAGCGAGTGCACAAACGCGACGATTTCATCCAGCTGTGCAGGAGCGAAGTTGAATGCCGGCATCCCGGCCGAAGGAATACCGTGCTGGACGACGTTGTGCAGCTGATCGATCGTGCGCGCCCGCACGCGGCGATTGCCGGATAAGCCGGGCGCCCGATCTGTCCCATATGTATCGGCTCCGTGGCATCCGGCGCACGATTGAGCGAAGATCTTCTTGCCCGCCGCAACTTGTTCAGCCGCAACTTGCGAGTCCGTCTGGCTAAGAAGCACGGAAGGCAATGCGAGACTCGCGGCCGGGAGAAGACAAACGATGAAGCGTTTCATTGGTATTGATTTGTGAAGCGTAGATTTCGCTCCGACAGCGAGTGGGAACCCATGAGGGTCCAGAGAATAGCGGCACACAGCAACGGCATCACTCCGAATCCAACGAACACTGGTGTGTAACTGAACCGGTCGATGGCCCAACCGGTCATCAGGCTAAACAGCATGCCGCCGAATCCGGCTCCCATGCTTGCGAGCCCATAGACAGAGGCGACGGCGTTTTTCTCAAACACATCGGTTGGGAGCGCGAGCATATTGGCGAGGCTGCCCGTGTAACCAGCCATCGCAACCGAAACAAATACGATTGAGGCGGCCGCCGATTGCACCAGAACTGCCGGAATGGCTGCGGTCATCAGAAGGGCAAAGAGAGTGACGGCGGTTTTCCGGGCAGTCGTAATCGGCATGCCTCTGCGTATCAGCCACGCCGAAACGATTCCGCCGACGAGGTTACCGATGGCAGCAATGAAGAACGGAATCCAGGCGTACTCGCCGATTTGCGCCATATCGAAATGGCGGGCTCGCCTCAGATACTCGGGGAACCAGAAGATGTAGAAGTACCATGCCGGATCCATGAAGATCTTCGAGAGAGTGAAGCTCCAGACGAATCTAGTCTTGAACAGCTTCCAGGCGTTCGGGGGAGGAACGCGCACTTCCCTGCTCATTGCGGCAGGAGTGCGATAAATCTTCAGCCAGAAGATCAGCCAAACGAAGCCGAATAATCCTACTAAAAGGAAGGAGGCAGACCAGCCGTAGCGGGAGATGATAAACGCGACCAGCGGCGGCGCGAGGATTGCACCGAAAGATGAGCCGCTGTTGAAAAGTCCGGAGGCAAGGGCGCGCTCGCGTTCGGGGAACCATTCTGCCACGATCTTCAAAGCAGCCGGCCAGTTGCCCGCTTCTCCCATGCCGAGCAGGAACCGGAAAACGCCCAGGCTCAAGGCGCCCCGCGTGAACGCATGCAGGATGGAACTGGCCGACCACCAGGCGATGCATAGAGCATACCCGGCCTTTGTCCCGAGGCGATCGATCACCGGCCCGGATACGGCGTTCATTATCGTGTAAGAAAGCAGGAAGGCGAAGAGCACGCGCGAATACGTCACGTTGCTCATGTGGAACTGATCGATCAACACCGGCGCCGCCACGGAAAGCGCCTGGCGATCTACATAGTTGATAGCGGTTGCGAAGAACGCGAGGGAAATCATGATCCAGCGTTGCCCTGAGACGGCGCTACTGGACGTTACTTCACCGCGCTTCAAAAACGTAACCGGCAACCCAGAAACAGACCTACGCCAATCCCGCCTGCGACAGATAACTCCGCAGCTGTTTGAGGTCCCGGGTCATGACACTGAATACATGGCTGGGATCCCGGACCTGTTTACTTCCGTCGTCCGCACCTTCGAGCGGATACTCAAAATGGAGCTGCAAAGGTCCCGAGAAGCCTGACGCCTTCACCATGTGAAAGAAGCGCGGGAAATTCACCATGCCCTCGCCGAGAGGCTTCCAAGCGGGACGCCATTGGCCTCGTCCGTTTTTCTCCCAGAGGAAATCTTTCACCGCGATGCCGCGCACGTACGGGCCCGTCACACGGAAACTGTCGATCCAGCCTCCGAAGCCGCCCTCCACCGTCGCGTGACCGATATCGTAGTTGACGCCGACTGCCGCCGGATCGAATCCGGCGAGTAATTCGTGCAGGTCCCAAATGGGTGCGCCGACGACATCAAAACCGGAATGGGTGTGATACATGGCGCCGACGTGATATCGAGCGTTCAGAGCTGCCAGTTTCGCGACGCGCGGCTTCAGTTTCTCGAGCGTCGTCGGGATGGAAACGTCGTCACTATATTTAAAGCCTCCCCACCGGTAATGCCGGATGTTCAGTTCCGACATGCACTGCAGGATATCTTCCGCGTACAGGCTGTCCACATCGGCGATATCGGTCGTGAGCATGGGGACTTCCAGCCCGTGTTCGCGAATAATGGCGACCAGCGCCGGAAGCTGCTGTTTTACGTTCTCCGGTTCCACGTGCCCGCCCTTGCGAACGGCAAGATCGATGCCGTCGAAGCCCATATCGGCCGCTGCCTGCGCGAGCTTCGGACCTTGAAGAAAGAGGAGATGTTTTGAAAAAATCGCTACTTTCAATTTGCCGGGTTCTGTTGTTGAGTTGCTGGGGGCGGACCGCACGAGAGTACCTCCAAGCAAAGCCGCCGCGCTCGACTTGATCACGGCTCGACGGGAACTTGAATTACCGAACACTTCGCGCTCCGCCATTACAATTCCACTTTACCCGCCGCCCCGTTCCAACGCACTTCGCGGCCGTGTTTGAGTGATAGATTTGCCATTTGTACAACCAGCGTGGATTGGAACCCAAGCGCGATAGGGGCCGACGGCTTCTTACGGGTCTTCACGCACTCGACAAAGTTAGCAACGTGAAGATCGGTCGCGTAGGCAAACCCGCGTTCTGATTTATACGTGACGGCCGGCTTGTCCTCGGCTGCCTGTTCATAGACGCTCAGATCTTCGCGTCCCACATCCAGGCGGCCGTTGTCTCCGTCGAACTGATTCATCTGATCCTGCCGGGGCTTATACTTCATAGCCGCATAGTTAATCGTGAACACGGCGATGTAATCTTCCGAGTACCTGGCGGCGACGGTTACAGACTCGGGCGTATCGAAGCCGACACGGTGGGGCCGGCCGGCGGAAGCGGTGACAGACACGGGCGGGCCGGAAGCCATCAGCATATGGATTCCGTCGAAAACGTGCGCGCCCTGGTCAGCAACAATGCCGCCCGCGTAATCACTGTAGTAGCGCCAATTGCGAAAGCGGTCGGCATCGAACGGGCGCTTCGGCGCCGGGCCCTGCCACGCATCCCAATCCAGTTTGCCATCCAGCTTCGTCACTCGTGGAGAAGCAAGATAATTGTTCAACCACCAGGAGCGTACCATGCGCACTTTCCCGAGCCTGCCTTCGTCCATGATGCTCTTCGCGCGCAGGAAGAGATCGTAGCTCCGACGCTGCATACCGCATTGGATAACCTGTTTTGACCGCTGCTCGGCCGCAACAAGGTCACTGCCTTGCTCCGGTGTGTGACATAGCGGCTTCTCGAGATACAGGTCCTTTCCTGCCGCCAAGGCATCGAGCGCCATTCGATGGTGCCAGTGTTCCGGAGTGGCTATCAGGACGGCATCAATCTCTTTGTCACTCAAAAGATCCGGATAGTGGCGGTAGGAGCGCGGCTTGCTCCGGCCGTTTTCGGACGCGCTCGAGATTGCCCGCTCCAGGTTGGGTTCATACACATCGCACACGGCCGACACCTGAACATTGGGATGGCGTGCAAACGCACCCATCACAAAAGTTCCACGGCCGCCTGTGCCGATCACGCCAAGGCGCACCATTTCGCTCGGAGCCGCCTGCAAGCCATAGAAGGCTGCACCACTGGACGCGAGAAAAATTCGTCTGTTCATCATTGCGCGATACTGGAACTCACTCTCGAATCAGAACTGGAATTTCACTGCCAGCTGAATGATGCGGGCCGCGTTCAGTGTCGTACTGACCTGACCGCCCGATGAACTGTTGATCGCCGCAGAAGGCGCCGCAAAGGTCGGGTGATTCAGAATGTTGAACACTTCGGCGCGCAATTGCAGCTGGCGGATTTCGTCAATCGGGAAGTTCTTCAGGAGACTGAAGTCAAGTTGCTTTATCCCGTTCGCGCGCAGTATGTTGCGGCCGCCATCGCCATAAGTATAGGTCGCAGGAACGGCGAACGCGCTCACACCAGCCGGGTCCTGAGAAGTGCAAGCTGAGTTGGCGGCCACGTAAAACCAGCATGACGGCGACCCGACGTAGGTCGGACTCCCGATCACTTGCGGTCTCTGACCCGTCACGCCGGTGTTGGCAATGTCGCCGTTAATGGTCGGCGTGAATGGAATTCCGGATCGCATGGTGAGAATGCCGGTCGCTTCCCAGCCACCGACCAACTGGTTCACAAAGCCGTGCGCATTGCCGAGGAATGCCTTACCGCGACCGAAAGGGAGTTGGTAATCGAAGCTGCCCGTAAACGTCTGCGGCAGGTCGTAGTCGCACGGTCCGCGATTCTGCTGCAAAAGCAGAAGCGTTGTACCGCCTTGCAAGCTGCCGGAATCGATACATTTCGACCACGCATACGATACCAGCGTATTCAACCCATGCCAGTTCCTCGACTCGTATTTCACTTGCAGCGCATTGTAGTTGGCGTTCTCTGCAAAAACTGGATAGGTAATCGGCCCCCACTGTGGGTACGGACGTCGCGCCTGAATCTGGCCAGGGCCCGGAACCGGGTCGTTGATATTCCAATTCTGGTTCAGGTGGCTGGTTTTGTTTCCGAGGTAAGCCACATCGAGCGAAGTCGACTTCGTTAGTTGACGCTGAGCGGCGAAGCTCCACTCGCTGATGGCCTGACTTTTGAAAACAATGGCGCCGGAATCGACGCTTGGAGTCGCGCAGGAAAGAGCAACGTAGCCGAAGGGGCAAACCGCGCCCGTCGTATTAGGCGTCACGTTCGGCTGTCCCAGGAAGAAATTGGCCCACGTGCGGGTGGGCGCGAGAGGCGGCCGGTCATTGGTCACTGTGGCGGCAGCAAAGAACGGAACGGTCGCGACGGTATTGTTAATCGTGTTGCTGTCCGGGAACGCATAGAAGATACCGAACGAGCTCCGAATCACGAAATTCGTCCCGCCGAACGGTGTCCAGGCGAATCCTACGCGTGGCGCCCAATTCTTTTGAATCGGCTGGATCGAACTCGGCAAACCCAGCTGGTT
>JAFAUR010000358.1 GCA_019243205.1 Acidobacteriaceae bacterium
CGCTTCGGGAACGCATTAGCGAATTAGAGAGCTTAAACGAGCACCTACAGCGTGAGCAGCAGGCAGAAAAAGACTCGTGGAAAAAGGAAAAAGGTGCTCTCTTAGCTGCAGCGAATCGAGAACTCCAACACACTGAGAAGCTACAAAAAGAAATGGCAAGGCTACGCTCCGAGCTAGAGGAGACTTGGGGACTTGCAGGCACGTTGCGGCAGGTGAATGAGCGGCTGAAACTGCAGCAACAGGCAGAGAAAGCTGCTTGGCAAAAGGAGAAGCGATCGCTGCTCGCTGCGACAGATCGGGAGCGTAAATATGTAGAAGAGCTGCAGGAAGAAGTGGAGCGGCTAAGTTCAGAGCTTGAAGCTGAGCACTCGAAGGGATTCTGGAAAAGATTGTCCGGAGGGTGAGCGGTGAATACGGAGCTCCTGAAGAATTCGCCCAACAGCTACACCGTGCTGATCGATGGCGAGAAGGCAGGGGAGGTCTGGAACTGGCACGGGAGTTGGTCCGCCAGTATCAGCGGCCAACGCTTTCACGGCCTGAAATCTCGGAAGCAGGCGATAAAACAGGTTGAGCGGATTTACCGGCTTGGAAGCTAGCAAGCCTTGCGCTAGAGGTGAATTGTTCCGTCCCTGGTCATCGCCTTCTTAACAGTGCTTCTGTGGAGTCGAAGGGTTCTCTGCAAAAAGATGCGCTAGGCCTTTCGGAGTGTCATCATACGCTCCTATGATGAAAGGCTCGGGCCAAGAAGAGGGCCGCACGCCATTTCCAACCCTCATCCGATGGGGCGGGCTCATCGCCGCGGTGGCCGCTGCTCTGTACGTGATTAACGACTTGGTGGCCTTGTTCTTCATCTTCGCGCAAGGTTCCACCATCGGCGTGTCCCTAAGGAACGCGGTCACGGCGTATGCCAGGGTACCGCTGTTGGTAGGGCTGGTAGCTTTGTACGCCCATCAGTTTAAGGTCATGGGTCTGGCCGGATCAGTCGGTTTCCTGGAGGCCTTCGTGGGCACGATGGTGTCGCCGCTGTACCCCGTGTGGCCCGGCGTGCTCGCCAGCCTGGGCTGGATTCTGTTCGGTGCGGTTAGCCTGAATGAAGGGGTTTACCCGGGCGCGGCCGTTGTTCTCCTCGTCGTTGGGGCAGGGCTCTCCGGGCTGGCCAATGCCCTGATCGCGAGCGGGTTGCTCGTAGGCAATCCGGGATTTGTCACGGGCGTACTGATGGTCGACATCACCTTTTACGCAGCCGTGGCCGGGTTGGGCTTTGACCTCTTCGTAAGGAGGAGCGAAAAAGTTCAGCGATCCGTATAAAAGCAAGCCGAGGCTGCGGCGAGGCTGCGGAACCCCCGAGCCGGAATGATTGGTGCCAACCCGCTCCCAGCTCCGGGTGCACGCGCTTTCGGTTACCACTCTAGGGTTCGTGAGCGGCGCGGGGTTTCGGAAACGGTCACAATACGGGCCGCGAGTGTTGCCGTTGCCAAGGAAACGCGGGAACAAGGAGAGTTACTGGTGCTACTGTTTGGTCATGATTCTGCCGGAGCGACTGATCGCAGCTGCTCCTTTGCCTGATGCGGTGAAGGAGGAGTATCTGGCGACCTTTGCTGATCTGCCCTATGAGAAACAGCACCGAATCGTCGTCGAGTGCTGGAAAGCGCTCAGATCGTGGTTTCATACGGAGGTGAAAAGGAGACGGCAGACCTTTGCCCTTGAGATAGCGCTTGGCGAGCGTTCCTATCACTCAGACGACATCCGAAGCGTCCATCGTCGGGTAATTGCAGAACTCCTCCCGAAGCTCACAGATCATGTAACAGTGGATGATCTGCATGTCATAAATCACCGGCTGGAGTAACCAAGTCTCAAAACTCACCGAGTTTGTCAAGAAGTGGAACATAGATTTCGGAACGGGTTTCGGAACAGCAGGTTGTGCGGAACAGCGCTGTTTCCGGAGGGGAGAAGGGAGTGTTCCGAAAAGGTTCCTTTTCGGTACAGGTTAATTCCACTTCTGAGTTTCCGGTAACAAACCGCTTGGCTGTAGGGCATCCCTTCCGTACTCAGACGATGTGTGCCCTTCCGACATCAGAGCGTATCTGTGCACTTATGGCTTTCCACTCATCTGCGCAGTCTCTTTTGTGCTTTAGGCAGAGTACTCCCTCGGTATCCTGACGCTGTTCTGCAGAAAGGGATAATTGGCACGCAAACGGGCCAATTCCCACAGGAACTACTCCCTCAATGCAAGGATTCCGGCTCCGTGAAAACCGTAGATTTGTGAGTTGGAGTCCATTTGCTCACCTCACTAGGTCGGGTACAGGAAAATTCCCACCGTCTGCGCAACGCCCGTCCCTTAGGAAGTGATCGAGACGAAGATAGCTCGAAGCTCGTAAGGTAGTTTACCACTAGTGGGTGGCCTCTATACCCCGAGTACGCAGGTACCGAGGAGGGAATCGCTAAGGCAGGCGCCAGGCGGGTTGACGCACCTTACTGCGCAACCACTGCTCCCCGAAGATCCACACCGCCAAGGCAGCTACCGCCAAAACCGGCTTGATGCGTCTCATGGTCCGCACCTCCTAGAGAGCCCGGCAATCCCCGGTGGATCGCTACCATTTGCAATTTAGCTCACTAAGCTGGGGGCGTATGTGATCTAGTTACATAAGCAACTAAGAGCTTGCATCTATAGGGGGTGATACCGAATCCGGTTGTAGACTATACGTATGCCAAAGAGACTAGAGTTGTCGCCCCATGCGAGTACAGAAGAGCTGGAGCGCCGCTACAGGAAGGCCAAGGATCCCGTGGAACGCTCTCATCATCAGATCGTGTGGCTTCTCAGCCAGAGCAGGACCACAGAGGAGGTGTGCGAGGTCACCGGCTACAGCCCCGGTTGGGTACGCCGGATAGCCCGCCGCTACAACGAGCGGGGCGTCGAGGGTCTGGGCGACCGCCGCCACGCCAACCCCGGTGCAAGGGAGAGGGCTCTGCTCGACGAGGAGGGACAAGCACAGCTTCGAGAGGCGCTTTTGGGGTCACCGCCGGGCGGGGGGATGTGGAGCGGGCCGAAGGTGGCGCGCTGGATAGCACGGAGGAACGGTTTGGAGAAGGTCCATGTCCAGCGTGGCTTCGAGTATCTGAGGAAGGTGAGGATGAGCCCCCAGGTTCCCAGGCCCTCCAATGCTCAGCGGGCCGATGACTCGGAGCGGGAGGCTTTCAAAAAAGTCTGCCGGTGAGGCTCGAGGAGCTCAAGGAGGCCCATCCGAAGGCGGAGGTGGAGCTTTGGGCCGAGGATGAGGCACGCTTGGGCCTAAAGCCGGTGATGAGGCGAGTATGGGCACCGGTAGGCAAGAGACCTGTTGCCAGCTTCAAGAGAGGCTACAAGTGGACCTATCTCTACGGTTTTGTGCACCCCCAGAGCGGAAAGGTCTACTGGCTGATCCTGCCCACGGTCAACGTGGAGCTATTCTCGATGGCGCTTTCGGAGTTCGCCAAAGAGATAGGGGTCGGAGAGCACAAACGCGTCCTATTGGTGGTGGATCAGGCCGGCTGGCACACCGGCAAAGAGGTCGAGATACCGGAAGGGATACATCTTGAGTTTCTGCCCTCCGGCTCCCCGGAGCTGATGCCGGCGGAGAGGTTGTGGCCGTTAACCAACGAGGCGTTGGCCAATGGGCTCTTTGAGGAGATCGAAGAAGTCGAAGAGGCCCTGGTAGAGCGTTGTCTAGAGCTGCTCGATCAGCCCGAAGCCATTCGAGAACTCACCAACTACCACTGGTGGCCCCAGGCGGCATGACGTTTCGAGTACCTTTCAGCCGGATTCGGTATGAGTTGCCGCTCAGGCCTGGATCGAAGCAGAAACAGGCAAGGTTCATCGCAGAATGGGGAATGTGCGCCAAGCTACGAGCCAGATGAGGGTCTGTTCCGAAAAGGGACGTTTATGAAACAGTGCCACAACTATATAGGTTCTGTCCTCATGGCGAGGCTGTGGCCAGATCAGGTTGCTCTTCTGCTTCTTGCAGGTAGTGGTCGTAGCCCAGCCGCTCGCGCGTGAAGAATATGATTATCAGTGCCGCGATGCTAAAGACGATAGCTATGCCCATGCCTTGTATATGAACTGGATTATCATAATACGGCGTGGTGGATGGAAAGAGCGCTCCGAACGGCTGGACAAGGTCGAAGGCAGCATGAGCCAAGATCGCCATCAGCACGCTGCCACCACAGTTATTCAAGACCCAAGTCATGATGACCGAAAGGCCTATTAAGCCGATCGTGAACAGGACGAAAGTAATGCTGACGCTGACGAAGGTAGCATCGGGTCCGGTTTGCGCCACCGGCCCGAAGAAGAAGCACAGGTGCCACAAGCCCCAGAGCGCTCCAAGGATGATGGTTCCGACCAAAGGACCGTATAGGTGCTGCAAACGGGGTAGCGCGAAACCACGAAACCCACCTTCTTCCAGCACCGGACCACCAGGAGGAAGGAAGAGGACGACGACGAATGAACTCAGCCATAAAGGCACAAAGCTCCGATCCGGAGCGACGAAATCAGCAAGATTTCCTGGCACGACCACAAAAGACAAAAACATCAGAGCCTGAATGCCGACCAGGGTCACCAGGTACCATCTCACACCGACTCGCCAGTGCACATAGCTGCGCAACAAGCGAAGCACTCCGGGCTTTCCCGAGGTGATAGCTAGTATGAGGAAGGCCGAGACAGTTGGCCCGGCAGCGCCCAGCAACAACAGGGCGGCGGGCAGTTGTAGGGCCCAGAACAGCCCGAAATAGCCCCAAGTGAAGACAAAGGACAGAAGGAAAAAGAAGACCAGCGGATGGCGGGCGAGCAGGCCCCCGCGAGGGGTGCCCGGCCGTTCGGCAACGCAGTCGGTGGTCATCTCGAAGCTCCTTTCTCCTGTGCTGCCACTTTGCTCGAATTGTAGAAACATAATGTAATGCTTCGCAACTCGAAAGCACTCCGCTAGACAACTTATGCCTAGACCAAGGAGTCGGGGTGCCTTTCAGGTTCGTCTGAAGGCAGCAACAGGCAAGGCTCTTCGCACAATGGACATTCTGCGGCTAGCTAGAACTCAGCCTGCTTCCATGTACCGAAAACCGACCGCTGTAAGGCTCTCTCTAGGAAACTACTAAGAGTCTCAAGAGAGAGACCCTCTTGTTCCTGGGCCCTACTACATATCGCTATATATGCTTTGTGCATCTACAAAATCATACTTTTGGTCAGTAAGTATCCTCCATTTGGAGGATGCTCTACCATCCCACATACGCTACCTTTACAAAAGGTAGACCGAGTGTTCAGTGTTGGTGACACTGCTGGGGAACACTCGGTCTGCGTAATGAGACGCAAATTACATTATACGCCTTACTCTACCGAACCAACCGACGACCTGAGCAGAGTCTTCGCAGAAAGGAGAATGTACGCCAAGCTACGATCCGGATGAGGATATGTTCCGAAAAGGGTCGTTTGTGGGACAGCTCATAGCAGTACCGCGAGGTTAGATTGAGAGGAGGTGCTGTGGCTTAAGGCAAACAGTCCGTGGAGATGGGTTAAACTCAGAGATCCTAAATAAGAGTAATTAACTTAGCCTCCAATAAGGAGTATTTAGGTGATTAGTGTTAGTGCGCTTATCTGGATTATAGTTGGCCTGATTGCCGGTGTACTAGCTCGTCTGTTCGTACCAGGTCGACAGCTCATCATAGGGGTAATACTGACGATCATCGTCGGTATCGCAGGTGCCGTAATTGGCGGCTTTCTCCTAGACGCCCTGCACATAGGCAACTCAACTCCAACCATAGCATGGAGGATCATAGAAGGCATAATAGGAGCAACCATATTACTATTTATCTACCACTCATTCGCGGTTCGTAGAGGAATCTGGTAAGGATAGCTGGGTAATGGCACTAGCTCTCCCTTGCTCATAAGCTCTTGAGGATGTTCCGAAAAGGAACCTTTTCGGTACAGTTGCAAAAGGGAGTATCTCAAGGCAATCGAGTTGCCGCTTCTAAGGGCTTCTCGGAAACTGGGCTTCCGGTGTGGGTTATTCCCGGAAACTCATATACCGGATCGTGGAACCTTATGCGTTAGGACCGGGGCTTAGTGGCGTTTCGGCGACTTTGACCAAAACCCCTCGCCACAAGATCTAGTGGTGCTGAATAAGATACAGGTGGGCGCCCGGTGCACCCCCCAAACCTCGCCATTAAATACGCGACGTATAGCCGGAGTAACGATGGCAGAAAATCGTGTCCCTAACGGCTCTCGATAGCTGGCAAACCGCATAGGTACCAGGTTGATGAAGGCCCGGACGTCCGATTTCTCTGCCACGCCAATTCCGCCCATGTGTCGCAGACTTATATGGCAAGGTTTGTAGAGCCCTCGTCTAAATCGTGGAACGTTATTCCGCACCGAGCGGCATAATTACTAGTTAGGCGAAGGGCGAAGGGTTCTCAGAAGGGAGTTGACTGAGGTCGTGGACCGGAAGCAGAAGCTGGCGATGGCGATCCGCTCTCAGTTCATGCGGCCCCGCAGGTTCGCGGGCTGGCTCGTCGGGTGGGAGATGGCGCTGCGGTCGTCGAACCGCAAGCGCAACGTGTGGGCAGTCGGCTTGCTCGGGGTGGAGTCAACCGACCGTGTCCTCGAGATCGGCTTCGGGCCGGGTATCGCGATCCGGGAGCTGTCCCGCCGGGCGACGCACGGTCTCGTGTGCGGCGTCGATCACTCGGAGGTCATGGTCCGGCAGGCGACCAAGCGCAATAGGGCCGCCGTACGCGCGGGCCGGGTGGCTCTGCGTTGCGGTTCGGCCGAGCACCTTCCGGCGTTCGAGGAGCCGTTTGACAAGGTCTTGGCCGTGAACAACATGGGCATGTGGCGCGAGCCGGAC
>JAFAUR010000831.1 GCA_019243205.1 Acidobacteriaceae bacterium
TTTCGACGCTATGAAGCGCGCTGCATCCGGAACGGGAACGATTGGGCTTGGGCTGTATATAGCAATAGCCGACAAGCGCTGAGCTGCCGGTCGCTTTTGGACTGTGTCCGGCCCCACCATCAACAGCGTTGCAGGATAACGTGGGTAGCCTGTTCGCCGGCTGTGGTTTGGACGGGCTTGAAGCCGAGGTTAGGCAGGTGAATGCCCGCGAACAGATGCTCTCCATCGCCAAGCACCACGGGCGAGAAGGCAAGATGCAGTTCGTCGATATCACCAGCCGTGAGATAGTGCCGAATGGTGGCGACGCCGCCACCGATTCGAACATCTTGTCCGTGCGCGGCAGCTTTGGCTTGCTGGAGCGCGACTTTGGCGCCGTCGGTGACGAAGAAAAACGTTGTATCGCCCTTCATCCGCAATGGTGGGCGGACATAGTGAGTGAGAACGAAGACGGGTACGTGATACGGCGGTTCTTCGCCCCACCATCCTCTCCAGCTATCGTCCGCCCATGGCCCGCGAATGGGTCCGAACATGTTCCGGCCCAGAATCCATGCGCCCACATTATCGAACGAGCGGACCGCGAAATCGTTGTCGATCCCTTGACGGCCGCCAACCAGACCGTGCATCTTTTTGAAAACCGCCGTGCTGAAAAACCACTCGTGCAGTTCCAAACCTCGAACTCCGAGCGGATTCTGGACGTCCTGGTTGGGTCCTGCACCAAAACCGTCTAAAGAGACCGAAAAAGCACTAGCCTTTACCACGCTCATTTTGTGTGGAACTGAGTCCAAAGGTGAGTCGAATGGGATTCCGGCAAATCGACAGGGCCGGAGAAGATACGTGGCCTATGACGGTGAGCCTGAACGCGGTGCACAACAGCGAGTGCTCCCATCAAGCTTAATAGCTAAGCGTCCGTTCATTTGGCAAAAACTCAACCACCAACTGGCTCCGTCACGCCGGGTCAGAGATCAGCAGTTTGAGAACCGCCGGATCATGCTGTTCCGGACCAAGCTCGCCCAGTTAGGTTGAAGTTAGTTAACCAGCGGCATAGAATAGTTGGCGTTCTCGATGAAGACAGGATTTTCAAATGCTGCAGGCGGCGAGGGTGGTGCCCACGTTGCTGGACAGACGTTTAAGCGAGCGGATTAATTCTTCGTTAGAGAACGGGGTCGCGAGCCATTCGCGCCGAGGGTCGTCGGATTCAGGCACGCGGCGGCCGGCCGTCTTTGAAACCAACAATGTGCAGAGATTGGGCGAATACATCCGCAGACGGTCGACGGTGACGGAGGCGTGATCGCTTCCATCAGATCCGAGAATCAGGAATCGGATCTGGTGCTTCCAACACTCCAGAAGCTCGGCTGCCGCTTCGGGGGATGTACTTTCGAGGACGCGGTAACCGGCTGGTTCGAGCGTTCTGGCGATCAGCTTGCGGATGGGCTCGTCGTCATGCAGGACGAGCACGGCGGTTTCGTCTGCCGCCGGCGAGCCAGGTCGTGAGCGCTCTTCCAGGGCTCGTAGCTTCGCAAGCAGGGTGGTGCGCTTGATGCTGAGCAGATCTGCTGCGCGCGCTTTATTGCCACCCGTTATAGTGAGTGCCTGGTTAAGGATCGACAACTCGAAACGCGCCACCACCTCGTCGAAATCCAGCCCCTGACTGGTAACACGCACGGAAGGTTCTGACGGCGTGGATGCGCCACCCGCGAAGGAAATGGAGGTGCGGCGTTCGCCGAAATCAGACGGAATTAGGACCGGGCGACTTCCGCTCAGGACGCAGGCTTTTTCAAGAACGTGCTGAAGCTGTCGGACGTTGCCTGGCCAGTCACGATGCATGAGTATATCAAGAGCATCTTCGCTTAGCACTTTGGGACGCTCGGATTCAGAAGCGGCCATCTTGTCGAGGAAGTGATCGACTATCAGCGGAATGTCTTCGCGACGCTCGCGCAGAGCCGGCAAATGAATCGGAACTACGTTCAGGCGATAGAACAGGTCTTCACGGAACCGACGCTCTCGCCCGGCGGCCTGGAGATCGATGTTGGTTGCAGCGATGACGCGAACATCCACTCGGATCGTTTCAGAGCTTCCGACCCGCTCGAATTCCTGTTCCTGCAGGACGCGAAGGAGCTTGCCTTGTGCTTCGAGTGGCAGGTCGCCGATCTCGTCAAGAAAAATCGTCCCACGATGAGCCTGTTCGAAGCGTCCGGAACGAGCGGTGTGCGCGCCTGTGAAAGCGCCCTTGGAGTGACCGAACAGCTCACTCTCAACCAGATTCGCCGGTAAGGCGGTACAGTTGACCGCGACCATGGCGGAGGCAGAACGGTTGCTGGCCGCGTGAATAGCGCGCGCGACGACCTCTTTACCCGTGCCCGTTTCGCCGGTGATCGTTACTGTGACACGGCGTGCCGCGACCAGCTGAATCATCTCGCACAGTTCGAGCATGGCGGGAGTGTTCCCGATTAACGAGCGGCGCCACGAGGCGGTTTCGAAACTGTCGACCTTCTGTGTTTTCGGGTCAACGCTCTTGACTATGACCGAACGCAGACGAGGGCCATCGAGTTCTCCAACGAGGACGTGACATGCTCCGGCGCGAGTATAGGCGATAGCATCATCAACCGTCCCATCCGGATTCCAGATAACGACAGGGATTCTCGTCGCCAGATCGAAAATCTCCTCTAATCCGGATTCACAGTCTGCGATACCACTGCAGAGGGAGTTGGAGATGCCAACGAGCGCGGCCGAGAAAGGCTCGACGCGCAAACGTTGGGCTCCCCTGCTGAGACGCGGCTCAAAGGCGACCTCAATGTTCTGCAACAGCCGACGGAGATCGGGGCCGGAAGATTGAGGGATTTGCCCAATCCAGAGCAGCCTGGGCTTTACTACGGAACGAGATATCGCAGGGATATTCACCGTCATTCTTTGAAGCAGTAGTGCCAATACTTTGACATTTGATTCTCGGGCTAGTTCCGAACGGGCAATCGGAAAAATCCTTTAGCCTGTAGGGGATGGACGAGGGTACGAGTTACCGTCTACTCCGGACGCCGCGGACGAAAATGCGCGGCGGTCCACGCCTCCTCGGCATTTGCCTGGAGGTCACGATCCCAAGAGATCTGCCATTCTGCTCGCTCTTTCTCGCGCATTTTCTCGAGCAATCTGACATTTCGTTCAGCAAGCATGACGTGCTGTCTGGCTTCGCCGATGAGCTGAGCCTGCCGCGCGAGTTGCTGCTTCAGAGACATCTTGCGAGCCTCTGCCCCGAGATTGAAGGCAGAAAGGGCGCGAAGCTCGAACGCGTCTATAGCAGAACAGGACTGGAGAGTAGATGAAGCTTTGAGGCGTTCGGCCTGGAGGTCGAGCAAGAGCCTTTCGAGCTTCGTTTCCTCGAAAACGAGGGTCTGCAGCTTTAGCTTTTCGCGCTTGAGCTGCGTAAGCCGGAGCCGGAGGGCGGTTTCGAGGCGGAACGCGAATTTGTTCATGAAGGCGAGATTTGCCCGGCTTAGACGGTTGAGGCGAGTTGGCCGAGCCCGGTTAGCGTTTCAGAGAGGCTCGACTTGTCCTCGTTTCCCTGGCACAGAAATTTCAGGATGTTGTCGCGGGCGCGGATGCTCGTATCGAGTTTTGCGTTCGATCCGGCGACGTAGGCGCCCAGGTTGATCAGGTCTTCTGAGGCCTGGTAGCAGGCGAGCGCTTCGCGGACCTTCCGGGCCGCCTGCATGTGTTCGGGCGAGGCGACGCTTCCGGCTACGCGCGAAACGGAAGGCAGGACGTCGATGGCGGGGTAATGACCGGCTGCGGCGAGCTGGCGCGAAAGAATGATGTGGCCGTCGAGGATACCCCGAACGGCATCAGCAATAGGTTCATTGAAATCGTCGCCTTCCACAAGAACGGTGAAGAAGCCGGTGATGCTGCCACGCCCGAACGCGCCGGCGCGTTCGAAAATTTTCGGCAGGATGCTGAAAACGGACGGCGTGTAGCCTTTTTGGCTGGGAGGCTCGCCGGCAGCGAGTCCGATTTCGCGCTGCGCCATCGCGAGACGTGTCACCGAATCCATGACGAGCAGGACATTCGCACCCTGGTCGCGAAAGTATTCTGAGACGGCGAGGGCGACAAAGCCCGCGCGGAGCCGAAGCGGCGCGGGACGGTCCGAGGTGGCGCAGATGACGACGGAGCGCTTCATGCCTTCGGGCCCAAGTTCGTGTTCGAGGAAGCCGCGGACTTCGCGATTTCGCTCACCGATGAGGGTGATGACTGAAACGTCGGCCGAGTTCTGGCGGCACATGGCCCCGAGCAGCGTACTCTTACCGACGCCGCTGCCGCCGAACAGGCCGATCCGCTGGCCTTGACCGCAGGGAAGAAGGCTATCGATGACGCGGATGCCGGTAACAAGCTGCCTGTTGATGTGCTCGCGTTGTAGGGGTCCGGGAGGAGCGGCATACAAATCGTAGCGCGCGGCAGCGTGAATGGGCGGACCGTCATCCATCGGCTGGCCGAAGCCGTCGAGAACGCGGCCAAGGAGTTCCGGACCTACCGCTACCTGCGCGTCTTCCGAGCGGGCGTAGATGGGGTCGCCCGGTTCGAGGCCGTCGATCTCTTCGAGCGGCATAGAGAGGATGCGGCCGTTGCGGAAGCCGATAACCTGAGTGCGGATGATGCGGCCGCTCGAGCAATGGATTTCGCAGAACCCGCCGATGCGTGAAGCAGGGCCCTGGGACTCGATCACGAATCCTGTCACATCGGTGATGGTGCCTCGCCAGCGAAGCAGATCGAGGTTGTTAACAGCCGTGCTGTACGCGGCGAGGTCGATAGGTTGGGAGATGGTCATCGGAGCGAGAGACGGTCGGCAAAACCGCGCTGGATTTCGGCGAGCTGCGAGTCGACGGACGCGTCGAGTTCGCCGAACGAAGTTTCGAAAATGATGTCGCCGTTTTTCAACTGCGGATCGGGGAAGACCTGGATGGCGGGAGCAGCGCCGATGCGCTCGAGACTGGTTTTCACGGCGTCCGCCCCGGCGGGATAGACGCGCACGCGGGAGATCTCACGGTTCTGTAACTTTTGCAGCGCAGTATGGACCAGGCCGTGGAGGGCTTCGGGATCAGTGGCGAGTTCGCGGTGCAAAATGCGTCGCGCCACGGTAAGCGAGAGCTTCAGGAGTTCGAGTTCCGCTTCATTGCGGAGTTTTCTTTTGACCCCAGCGAGTTCGGCGAGCGTTTTCGCAATTCGTTCTTCGGCGGCTTTGAGTTCCACCGCGGCCTGGTTCCGGCCCTGCTGCATCCCTTCGGAAAGCCCGGCCTGTCGGGCTGCGGCGACCTCGCTCGGGCGAGTTCGTTCGAGCTCAGCGACGCGGGCGCGTAGAGAGGCGATCTGCTCGTGCGCTGCGTCTGTCGAAAGATTCGGTGCATTCGACGGAGAAGCAGGCTGCCCGAGCGAGTTCCACTGGACGGCGTCGATTGGATCAGTGGTTGTCGCGACTCTACAGGCCATCGGGATACGCTCCGCGCTCGCTTGCACTACTCATGGGCGCTCAACCAACTGCGCAGAACATCGGCAGCCATTTCGGAATCTTTTTTGACGGTTTCTTTTGCCTGCTGACGCAGCGACTCGATTTTGGATGTCATGGGCGGCAATTGCAGATTGCTGACCGGAGTTTGCAGCTGATTTCGCGTGTCCGCACTTTCGGATCCATCGAGGGCCGCCTTTGAGCGTGTCGGCAGAGCGGCGCTCACTTTTACCCCAGACGCTTTGCGCTGGCGCCGCATAAGGAAGAATGTACCGGCCGAGAGGAGGACCAGGAGAGCTGCCAGCCCACCGAGGGCGCGGGGGTCTTTCAAACGTGCGAGGGGCGCGTTGGCAGGTACAGAGGGAGCGGGAACACCGTTGTCCGCGCCAACATCTCCGGCGACAGTTTGTTCGAACGGCAGACTTTCGATGACGAGGCGATCACCGCGCTCCAGAGTGAGGCCGATGACCCCGGCAACCAGATCGTTGATCGCTTTGATTCTTTCGGGTGACTGAGGAGCGATGAGGCGGTGCCGATTTTTCCCTGAGCCTTCCCAGCGGACTTCCTGATCGAGAAGTAGCGAGGCGGAAATCCGCTTTATGGACCCTTGAGGCAGCTTGACGTGCCGGATAGTTTTGGAGGTTTCATAGGCGACGTTTTCTGTTCGCCGCGAGGAGTTCATGGATGGGCCGACGGCTCGCGGCACGGCCCGCGGCAGATTCGATGCAGTGCCGGGAACGCCGGCCGATTGCGCACTGCCCGCCACATCTTCTGACTTTTGCGAGGTGGTCATGACGGAGTGCGAAGGGTCGAGAACTTCTTCACTTTGTTCGGTGGTGGAGAAGTCGCAGTCGGCGGAAACGGCAACGCGGAACTTCCCTTCCCCGAGCAGCGGATCGAGAGTGGATTCGATCTTGTTGACCAGATCCTTTTCGATCTGGTGTTTGTAGTTGAGAGCTTCTTCGGACGGGGCGGAATCGTCGTTGAGATGTTTCAGGGGGCGGTTCAGGAGATTGCCGCGCATGTCGAGAACCGATACGGACTCGGGGCTGAGTCCTTCGACCGCGCTTGCAACCAGGTTCGTGACAGCCAGAACATTTTGCGGACTCAGGTGAGCACCGGCTTTGGTCGAAATCAGGACGCTCGCTTTGGCCGGCTCGCGCAGATCAAGATAGACAGAGTCCTTGGGGAAAGTCAGATGGACGCGCGCCTGGTCGACTTCGGAGAGCGCTTTAATGGAACGTTCGAGCTCGCCTTCGAGAGCGCGACGATAATTGACATGCTCGGTGAAATCGGTGATGCCGAGATTGGTGCGGTCAAAGAGCTCGAAGCCCACACGGCCGGTTTTTGGAAGGCCGGCGCCGGCCATTTCGAGGCGGATCTCATCCACCTTGCCGTCAGGAACGAGAACGGTGGAACCGTTATCGGCGATGCGATGCTCGACGCCGGATTCCTTGAGTTTCGCTACGATGGCGGCTGCGTCTTCGGCTGACATCCCGGTAAACAAGGGGCGGAAGCTGCGGTCGTGAGAGACGCGCAGGACGCTCGTGAGGCCTATTCCGACCAGGATGACAACAGCCACAATCGCGATGCGTTGTTGCATCGAGAGAGCGGCATAGAGCTTTTTGAGTTGGCTCATCGCGGGAGTCTACCGGCGCAGGTCAGACCTGCATTTTCATGATTTCCTGGTAGGCCGAGACCAGCTTGTTTCGGACCTGCATGAACATGTCGAATTCGAGATCGGCCTTTTGAGTGGCGATGACCGTCGAGTGAAGCTCACCCTCGCCCCCGGTCAGGAAGTTGTTGACGGCGGCGTTTGCGTTGGAATTGGCGGCTTCCACCTGCTGCACCGCGGATTTCAGGATGTTGCCGAACTCGGCTCCGCCCGAAGGGGGCGTCGAGAGAGTCAGCGGCTGAACCTGCTGTACGACAGGCAATGAGCCGATGGGAGCAATTGGCGATGACATAGGCGTTAGCGGAAGAGATCGATGGAGCGCTGAATCATGTCTTTGACGGCCGATATAGCGGAGACGTTCGCCTGATAGGCGCGGGAGGCTCCCATGAGGTCGACCATATCTTCCGCGGGATTGATGCGCGGGAAGGCTACATAGCCATCCTTGTCGGCGTCGGGGTGGCCAGGCATGTAGCGGCGATCGGGTTCAGAGTTATCGACCACGATGTCGCTGACGGCGACGCCATTGTTGGCGGCGCCTGCAAACTGGTTCTGGAACACGGAAGAAAACGGAGACTCGGCGCCCTGGCTTTGAAAGACGACATCGCGGCGGCGATAGGGACCGCCTTCCGCGGTGCGGGTAGTATCAGCGTTCGCGATATTTTCGACGAGAACTTCGGCGCGCTCGCGTTGCGCGGACATGCCGGAGGCGCTGACCGAAATGCTGGAGAAGAGGCTCACGCGGCGGCTGTGCCTCCGTCAATAGCAGTGCGTATGGTTTTGAGCTGCGAGCGAAGCAGGTTGGATGCGACGTTGAAGCGGAGTGCGTTCTCAGCAAGCAGACGGGATTCGCGGTCGATGTTGACGTTGTTCCCGTCGTTTCGGACGCGCAGGCCGGGAACTTCAACGACATCGGGTGCCGCGCCCGACATGGCGCTACTCAGCTCTCTTTGGAAATCGATGTCTTGCGTTTTGTAACCGGGCGTATCGGCGTTTGCGATGTTAGAGGCTGCCAGCTTCTGGCGCTCGCTGACGAGCGTCATGTACTTTTCGAGATCTGCTCCGACTCCATTCAGCACACCGATGATAGAGCAAGTGAACCACCAATCAAGGATTTGTCGAAAGTAGAGGGTTTTTTCAGTCGTCAGAGGAGAGAGCGACAAAGGTTTGCCACCGGTGTCGTTAGTTTGACACCTCAGGCGTTCAACTGAATGACTGGCGCTCCCGGCATTGTGCTGCTGTAGTGCGACTGCCCGATGGTCGTGTGGAGACGCGAGGATACATGCGAGCGGAGAACGCGTGAAAGGTGAAGCCAGCCGTTGAGGTAATCGAGCGACTCGGCAAGTACCGACTGGCGATCGGAGGAACTTTGCGCGGCTTCGAACTCTGTACGGGTCTGTTCTGCGAAGCTGTTGATCAACGGCTCAGCGCACGCGAAATCACCAGACGAGAGAGTGGCCTGTATTTGAGCGGCGAGCGTTTTACTGGCCGGCGAGAGCATTGGCGCGCTCCTGGGTGAAAAGACTGGTGAAGTAATTGACTTGTGATTCGAGGCTCGAAATGGTGGCGTCCGCTTGAGACATTTCGGCGGTGAGATTCGTTTGCATCAGAGAAATGCGCGCGTTATCGTCATTTATCTTCGTGGTCAGGTCGGCGATCTGGTTCGTCAGCGACTGGGAGGTCTGAGCGAGGACACCGGTCGTGGGATCATTGGCGCTCGCGAGAAGATCATTTGCGTTCTGCAAGAAGCCGCCGGTGGATTCGGAACCCAGAAAGCTGAGGATGCTGGAGATTGAAGAAGAGGATTGGCTCAAAGCCGTGGACTCAAACTGCAGGTGTCCGTTTTGATCGAAGGTCAATCCAAGGCTGGCAAGCGATGTCGTTGTCCCGGACGGGTCGCTGTACGCCGCCAGGTTTCTTAACGTGCTTTGCAACGAGAAAACAATGCTTTGACCGGCGAGAGCTCCCCCGTTCTGCCCACGGGATTTGTTCAATTCGTCAACAACGGCATTGTAAGCATTAGCAAAGGAGCTAAGAGAGTTCGAAAGGCTGGCCGCGTTCTGAGAAACCGTGACATCCGCGGTGCCGGTGGCGAGGAAGTTAACGGAAATGCCGGGAGAGATGGTGGCGGTTCTGGACGTCGCCTGGATTGGGGTCGAAGGTTGACCGTTTACCTGATAAGTGACGTAGGAGCCGGTGTTCAACGCGTTCAGGAGGTTATCGGTTCCGTCGCTGAGCTGGATGACATTCGGCGAATATTGCTGGCTCTGAACGGACAGGCGGTAATCAGGAGAGGAAGAGCTGCCGACATTGACAATGGTCGCCTGAACATCGGCGGCGCTCTGGTTGATGGCTTGCGCCAGGCCGTTCAGCGTGCCGCTTGGATTTGAGATCTGGTATGTGTTTCCGTTGGCGCTCAAGGTATAACTCGTGCTCGAATCGATACTTTGACTGGACGGATCAGAAACGGTCGTCAGACCATCGTCACTCATCGTGTTCGTGAGGGAGCCGAGGCTGGTTACGTTCACCGAAAAGCTGCCGACGCTTGCTCCGGAACCAACGCTGGCACTGGCGACCGTGGAGTTATCTACAGAGGCGGCATAAGACCCGGTACCGACCGATTGATTGACGGCGTCGAGCGCGGATTGCAGGGACCCGAACAGGCTCTGGAGACTCTGGACCTCGGTATTTTGATTGGTGAGATCGTTCTGGCTGTTCTGCAGTTGCTGAACCGGGAGGCTAGCAAAACTGACTGCTCGAGTGATAGCGTTCTGCAGATCGGTGGCGTACTGGCTGGTGCCGTTGAACGCGGAGGAGGTAAGACCGGTACTCGTCGTGCCCATATCGTTTCCTAAGCAGAAAGGGGGCCAATCTCACGAGGAGATTGGCCCGACTTCGGAGGATTGCGGAATTACTGCAGGAGCTTCAGGACAGACTGCGGTTCGGCGTTCGCCTGAGCCATGGCGGCGATTGAGGTCTGCTGTAGAACCTGCGCTTTGGTGAGGTTGGCAGCTTCGGCAGCGACGTCGGCGTCGCGGATCTGGCTTTGGGCAGAGGAAAAGTTGGCGATCTGGGATTGAGCCAGATTGATGGCGTACTGGAGTTTGTTTTCACCGGCGCCCACGGAACCTTGCACGAGCCCGAGTGACTGGATGGCGGCATCGAGCGAGCTGATAGCGGACTCGGCGTTCTGGATGCCCGATTGAGCGGGTGCGGTGGCGGTGTAGGCCGAGGGTGAGCCGGAGCTCGAGCTGGATCCGTAAACCGCAGTGGATCCGCTCGTCGAGGGCGTGTCCATGCTGAAAGTGCTGGCGCTCTGGAACGAGATACCGGTTCCCGCACCGTCGATCACGGCCGTGATACCGGTGCCCGCAAGAGCCTTGTTGAGGGTCTGGGTCGCGTGGCTGACGGTGCTGTCGAGGGAAGTCAGGGCGACGGTCGTGGAAGAGTTACCGACGTTGAAGGTAATCGAATTGCCGGTCGGAACGCTCCAGCTTGTGTAATCGTAGTTGTTCAGCGTGGTGTTGGTGGCCGTCTTGGTAGCGGTGCTGAGTGTTGAGGTAAAGTTTGTCGTGAGACCGGAGGCGTTCCCGCCGTCGACGACGGTGAAGGCTGAATTGCCTTGGAACACGAGCGAGCCGCCCGAGAGTGCGGCGGTGATACCCGTTCCCGCCAAGGCTGTGTTAAACGTACTCAGTACAGAGCTCATCGCGGTGCCGCCCGCCGCAGCGTTAATGGTCACGGTAATCGGATTCGCGGCGCCGACATTGAACGTGAACGTCTGATTTGTGGCGGTAGCATCCGTAGTCGTATTGAGAACTTTTGTGGCTGCGGTCAGACCGGTGACGGTGTTGCCCGCGATCGAAGCAGATGTTCCAGTGCCCGCGGTGGGAGCTGTGAGGCGAGTAGCTGCTTCGTCGTTCACCGAAAAGCTGTTGGCGCTCTGGAAGCTGATTCCCGTGCCGGCCGCGTTCTGAACCGCGTAGATACCGTAGGCAGCCGTCTGTTTGTTGATTGTACTGATCGCGTTTGCCAGGGTATCTCCGCTGCCCGACGTAGCAGTCAGAGCGACGTTGATGGTGTTTCCGTTCCCCGTCGTGAAGCTCAGATGCTCGACATTGGCGCCACTCACGGCAGCGTACGTAGCCTGGCCATCGGAAACATAATTCGACGTGTTTTCTGCGGTTCCGTTAGAGCCACCGGAGACTTCGTTCGTCAGCAAGCTGGTACCAGTGCTGGTCGAAGTAACGCTCTGACCGCTGGGCGGCGTAACGACGGCGTTGTCAGATACGGTAAAGGCGGTTGAGCCGGTGAACTGCAGCTGGCCCTGGCTGTTCACGCCCGCGCTGATGCCATACGCAGAGAGCTGACCATTCAAGCTGGTAAGCACCTGGTTGAGCGTGGACCCGTTCGCCGTAGCCGCGATGGTCGCCTGTACGGTCTGGTTAGTGCCATCTGACTTGGTGATGTTGAAGCTAAACGTCTGGCCGTCGGAGGTGTGAGTGCCCTTGACGAAGGTGGCTCCCGGCGAGTTCAGGTTTAACGAATTGCCCGTGATGCCAACAGACGAACCAGCAACCGATGTACCCGTAAGGCCAAGGCTGGTGGCATCGACCGCATTCGTGGCCCCGCTGAGGTCCACAGTAACGCCCGCGTTGGCAGCCGTCGAGCCGCCACCGATGTAAACGGATAGGTTCTGATTGAAGCTGCCGCCGCCGTTCAGGTTGATGTTGCTCGCCTGGCGCGTGATTTCGCTGATGAGCGTGCTGTATTCCTGGTTCAGTGTGTTGCGGTTGCCGGTGAAGGTCTGAGAAGCGGACTCGGTAGCGAGCGTCTTCATACGATCGAGGATGGTCGAGATGTTGCTGAGACCACCGTCGATAATCTGCAACTGGCTGACGCCGTTGTTCGCGTTGCTGACACCCTGCGTCAGCTCAGCGATATTGTCGCGATATCCGTTCGCGATAGCGAGGCCCGCAGCGTCGTCACCGCTTTTGTTGATTTTGTAGCCCGAAGTGAGCTGCTGGATCGTGTTGCTCTGGAACGACTCGTTGGTTCTGAGGTTGTTCTGGGCAATCATCGAGTCAACGTTTGTTTGAAGTGAAATCATCGTGATTATCCTTTTTGTATTTCTCGGCTTTCGCCTAGCGCACCCTCTATCGGGTCACACTGTCATTTCGCATCCAGGGCGGGAAATTCTATGGATTGTGCTGAGAGGAATTGTGATCATCCACTATTGAAGGAATCGTGGAAGCAGAGTGAGGCTCGCCGCGCATGCCGAAGTCGCTCACGATGACGATGTCTACCCGGCGATTCCTCCCCCGCCCTTCTTCGGTCTCGTTGGAGGCGACGCCGGAGGTATCGGCGTAGCCTACGACGGCCATGCGGCGCGACTCCACGTTGAAGTGCTCGCTTAGCAGGCGCAACATGGCAATGGCGCGAGCGGAAGAGAGCTCCCAGTTGTTGTGGAAGCGTCCATTGCTGATGGGGACGGAGTCCGTGTTGCCTTCCAGACGTAAGGGATTAGGGACATGATTGAGAACAGAAGCGACTTTACCGATGGTGCCCCGGGCGGCCGGATCGATTGAATCGTCGCCTGAGGGAAAGAAAGCGGCGGCCTGCAGGCTGATGACTAATCCACGGGATTCGAGCGAGACGTGAACGGTACCTTTCTTGATTTCGGATGCGAGCTCCGATTGCAGGATCTGCAGAGCTTTGGCGAGATCGAACTGCTTGTCAGCGGTAGCCTGAGTGGCGGGCTTGACTGCATCCGAAGGCGGTGTTTCGCGAATGCCACGCCCTGTTTTATCGAGATTGCCGCCGAGCATCATCAGGAGCTTCGGAGGCACGCTGTTATTTTGCAGTGCGCGCTCGATGGAATCGGAGATCGCTTTGGCGTGCGCCTTGTCCCGCTGGGAAGACGCAAACATCACGACGAAAAACGCGAACAGAAGCGTAATGAAATCGGCGTAGGAGACGAGCCAGCGTTCGTGATTCTCCCCATTCGCCTGCTTTTTTCTGCGTCTCATCAGGCTGCGCTTCGAACGGCGGATGCGGCTCGGGCGGCTGCGCGTCTTTCTCCCGGCTCACCGGCGGAATCAGCAATTTCGCTTGCGAACGCGAGCAGTTTATGGCGGATGAGATTCGGATGGAGACCTTCGACAATCGCCATTGCGCCTTCGAGTAGAAACTCTTTTTCGTCAACTGAATGATGGACGCGGCTCTTCAGCTTATTTGCAATGGGAAGGAAGACCAGGTTCGCGACGGCGACTCCGTACACGGTGGCCACAAAAGCGACCGCGATGCCGTGTCCAACCGCTTCTATGTCTTCGAGGTGTTTCATCACCTGGATGAGACCCAGGACCGCGCCGATGATCCCGATCGTCGGCGCATAGCCCCCGGCTGATTCGAATACTTTAGCTTCCGCTTCGCCTCGCTTTTCGTCCGCGCAGATTTCGAGTTCCATAATCCCGCGGATGACTTTCGGATCGGTGCCGTCGATCGCCATGCTGAGTGTCTTTTTGAGAAACAGGTTCGGGAGTTCCTGAACTTGGTTGTCGATAGCGATCAGGCGGTTCTTGCGGGCCTCGGCCGAAAGGTTCAGGATGTCATCAAGCAGAGACTCGTAATTGCTGGCAGGATTCCAGACAACTTGCGGCAATTTTTTGACAGCGGCTTTCAGAGTTTCGACTGGCGTTGTGACCATGACCGCGCCAAGCGTGCCGCCGAGGACGATCATGGCGGCAGTCAACTGGCCGATGTCCGTAATCTTGCCGCCTTCGAGAAGGAGTCCACCGAGAATGGCGCCCACGGCTACTGCTAATCCAAGGACGGTGGCGAGATCGATGCTCCTGCGTCCGGAGCGGGAGGGCGTTGGCTGTCCCATTGATTATTCCTCGCCCCCCGGAGTTTTTGCTTGGCCTGAACAGAAGCAGAAACGTACGCCCGAAAGGATGGAGCGGCGAAATGCCTTGACGCGCTCGATCACTTCGTCGGCAGGTTCGAGGACCAGAATTTTTTCCCCGTTTGTCAAGGCAATGACGGTGTCGGGCGTGGATTCAATGTGCTCGATGAGATCGGAGTTGACGACCAACTGGCCGTGGTTCAAGCGAGTCAGGTGAATCATACACAGGTTTCTTCGGCGGAACTGCCGCGGAGCTTCAGTAAAAGACAGCCGACAAGATAGCTGCAAGCACGTATCTGGCCGAACCTGATCTTAGAGCCGGGACAATTTCACGCCGCGAGGGATTCGGGTGTGCGGGCGGTATCGCGCTCAATAGCAAGTCGGACTTGGCGAAGGAGGTTCAGGCTGGGCTCAACGTGATGGCGCGCGGGAGTGATCTCGCACCGCACGATTGACCGAAGGCGTTCGACGGCGACTCTCAGGAGTTCCGCGCATTCGGCGCTGACAGATGACACCGGGGAGAACGCGATGAGCGAGCCTTCGACAGACTCCAATTCGGCATGCAAACTGTCGATGTCGATTTGTTGCCAGGCTTTGAGGATGCGCTCTGCGTGAAGCCCCAGGTTCATGAGTGCAATCTGTCCCTGAGACTGTATCGCAAGATCTGCGAACTTTTTCGCAGAAACTTTGCCACTGGCGAACTTAACCGAGATAGTCGAAGAGCGATTTAGATGGCAGGCTCGCATGAGCGGCGAGCGAGGCTTGCAAAGCCGTCTGATCAGTTGTGAGCTGCACGATGGCGGAGGTCACGTCGGTATCGTGAACGGCGCTGAACGCGGTCTGTAAGTTGGCGAGCAGAGAAGACGCGTCAGAAGAAGAGTTTTGCAACCAGGCTTCGTCATTGCCGTTGCTGGTAGTGGCGAGGCTGATCTGGTTCATGGCAGCCTTCAAATCGCTCATGCCTGTGGCTATATCGGTTGAAAACGTACTCGGATTATTTTGGAGCGCCTGACCGATCTCGTAGACCGCCTGGAAGACGCTACCGCTCGCGACCGTTCCGTCGGGGTTGCGTGCATCGAAGATCTGCTGCGCAGTCATTCCGAGGACCATGGTGCCGCCGCTCGCGTTACGGGTGACCTCGGTATTCGAAAATGGTCCTGCCTTGGGAATCACGCCGCCCGGAGTGGCGTAGGCGCTGCTGGCCGGCGGTGTCGAGGAAGTGGGAGCCGTGCTCCAGCTCAAGGTATACGGTTGTGTAGTTGGATCGTCGCCACCGAAAATGTATTTGCCGCCGACCGTCGTATTCGCCAGATTAACCAGCGATTCGGCGAGCCCTTGCACTTGCGTTCCGAGCATGGCTCGTTGAGAGGCTGACGTTGTCGTGCTGGCCCCTTGCGTAGCGATGGAGAGCACTTGATCGAGCAAGGTGGAAGCGCTTTGCAGGGCGCTGTCTGCAGTCTGGGAGATGGTGGTGGCGACCGTCAGGTTCTTTTGCACTTGCGTGACCTGATCGATCTGGTTCTGATAGGAAAGGATGGGCGCGACCGCAGAGGGATCGTCGGAAGCCTGGCTGACACGAGCACCAGAGGTAATCTGGCGATCCTCGGTCGTGATTCTGTTCTGGATCTGATTGATGTCGCTGAGAAAGGTCGGGTTTTGTGCGTAGAGTCCGCTGAGCATGGCGCTTTATCGTCCGTCGTTATTGAATACCCATCATGTTCATCAACGTTTGCATCATGTTGTTGACGGTGTTGATGACCTGGGCTGAGGCCTGGTAGGCCTGTTGAAATTCGAGCAGCTTGGCAGCCTGGTCGTTCAGAGACACGCCGGAGAGCTGAGCACGCATATTCTGTGCTTGGTTCAGCAGATCCGTGTTCGTGGACTGCGCAGTCGAGGCTGCCGAGGCTTCGGAACCGACGTTTGAGGCGACGCCGCTGTAAAAATCGGTGAAGCTGAGACCGTTCAGCATGTCGGCGGGGTTGGTCGGATTGGCAAGCTGCGATAGTTGGTCAGGAACACCGTTCGACACAGGCGGCGGTCCAGGCTGGATCGCCGCGAGATTAGCCGGGGTGATGGCGGAGTTCAGCGAGAGGCTGGAAGCGACGTCAGTTGGCGAACCCGCGGTGTACGACAAAACGGGAAGACCGGCAACGGGTGGCGGGCCAGAGCTTACCTGGCCGGCCGTAAGCACGGAGTTGACGCGATCAGCGATGGCCTGGCCTAGTTGATTCAGACTTCCTTGGACTTGCTGGCTACCGATGATCGATGGAAGCGTCGTGTTCCGGAACTGGAGCAAACCGCCCAACTGCCCTGCGGTTCCGATTTCGGAAGTAACGCCCTGGCCGGAAGAAGTGATGACATTTGCGCTCGCAGGGGCATTCGGATACGTCGGGCTAGAGGCGGTCGCATATGAGACTGAAAGCTGCGTTTGAGTGGTGCCGATGACCAGAGGGATCTGTCCGTTCATCAGCACGGTGGCGGTGCCGTCGGCCTCGGTCTGAACACTAATCGTACTGTAGTTCGAAAGCTGTTCGAGGTCGTTGTAGAGCTGTGCCTGAAGGCCGGGATCGCTGGCGTCACCATTACGGATCTGTACGTTGATGGCGACGATTTTGGATGTCAGCGCATTGATCTGGGCGGTCGTGCTGCTGAGCTGGCCGTTCGTTTGGGATTCAAGTTGTGAGACCTGATTGGCAGTCTGGTTGAAAGCTTGAATCACTTGCTGAGCAGCGGCGAGTACCTGAGTGCGTGCGGTGGTATCGCTCGGATTCGCGCTCCAGGCGGAAAATGCCGAGTACAAACTGCTGAGGCCGGCGGGAATGCCGGTTTTGCCCGTTATGTCGAAATACGACTGCAGTGCGGAGAGGCTCGAGGACTGAGCAGAAGCTGCACCGAGAGCGGAATTCTGAGTCCAGACCGATTGTTCGGCGAACTGGTTGCGAGAAGTCTGTGTTCCATCCGCTTGTACTCCGCCGACGAGACCATTTTCAGGCTGAAAGGGTTGGGCAGCGAGGTTGAGCGTCTGGGTAACGTAACCCGGCGTGTTCGCGTTCGCGACGTTGTTCTGAATGACGGCCATGGCGTTTTGAAAGATATCCATGGCGCCGGCGGCGGTTTGGAGTGATGCAAAGAGGGAGGACATGGTACCTCCTTAGACCTCGAAATCGAAGCGCCGGCCAGGATCCGCGGTCGCAACGCTCCCGTCGGCGGTATACGAACCTGTTGACGACGGCGACGCGTAAAGCGAGCCGCAATGAAAGAGAGCCGCTGAATCGAGAAGCGCCTGAAGTCGTTGGACCTTTACGTTCAACGCGGTGAGGAGGAGCCGCGCTTCTTCTGTTGGTTCTGACGAGACCCATTCGCTGGCAGCGAGAAGATGGCGATTTACGCTCTCGAGCAGAGAAGGAAAATCGCTGATGTGATCGGCAGAGACCAGACGATCGGCCAATTCGGTGAGGACCGCGCCGGCGGATTCCAGATGGTTGCGAGCCGACGACGAATCCATTTGCGACACCTTACGCGCCGAAATGGCCCTGGATGAGGGCGCGGCTGGTCAGAACGTTGTCGACGGAGTAGCTGCCGCTCTGGACCTGCGCCGTCAACGCGGCGATCCGGTCGGCTCTGCCCGGACTGACGAGATTTTTCGCGACGCCGACAAGGCTGCCCGCTGATGAGAGACTCACTTGATCTCCGTCACCATCGGGATCCGCAGCGGTGCTCGGTGCCGGACGACCCTGATGCGCAAGGCTCTGAACGGCAGATGACTGTGTGCTGGTAACAGAAGTCCCGTTGGTCTGATTGTCTATACGCATGCTCATTTCCGTTCTCCTGACAAATCCGTTCAGAAACCTTATCGATCTTTATGCCGGAGATTAGAGGGGATGCTCGGAAAATTCTTTTGCAGATTTTTCGAGAATCATGTCGTGCAGCTTGAGCGTCAGCCGCACTTCGCCTTGGCTGAGCCCGAGGACTGATGCGATTTGGCCGGGAGTATCTCCTTTCCGGTGTAGCCGGAGAACCTGGCCGTGGCGGTTGAGATTGAGAGAGGCGGCATCGGCGGCAGGCTCGGCCGGAATGAAACGGCGACGCTCGACTTCCTCGACGCGGAGCGCGAGAGCGTCGAGCGCTTTTTTCGATTCGAGCAGCTCTGCGCGCAACGACTCTGCGTTGCTCAACGCGACCGACATGGTATCGAGACGTTCCTTCAAGCGGAAGACGATGCGGAGGCTAACGGACGCGAGCACGACAGAGACAACGGAAGCAGCCAGGGCAATCAGCGGATTCATATCAATAGATACCTTTCGAACTCGGCCATTTGTGATCAATAAATCCTCGCAGCCGCAGGATGCCCTGAGCGCGAAGCTGGGAGATGCGCGTGATGTGAAGGCCCATGATGGAGGCGATTTCCCGCAGGTTCAATTCCTCTTTGTAGTAGAGACTGAGAACGGTGCGTTCATTCTCGGGCATTTTGCCGATACCCTCGGCGATAACGCGCTCGAGCTCGGAGTTTTGCAACAAACGTTCCGGCGATTGTTCTTCGTCGTCGGCGATGAAACGGATGAGGCCAACTTCCTCGCCGTTTTCGATGACGTCGAGACTACCGAGGGAAACGCCACGGAGATCGACCATCCACTGTTGATATTCGGCGAGAGGGATTCCGAGTTCGGCGGCAATTTCGTCTTCCGAAGGAGAGCGCTTCAGGCGCTGCTCCGCCGCGGAGATGGCGTCGGCGACCTGTTTCAGATGTTTGCGGCGATGCGAGGGGATGCCGTCGAGGCCACGAATGCTGTCAAGAATAGCGCCGCGGATCTTGTATTCGGCGTAGGTCTTGAGCGAGGCGTTATGGCTCGGGTCGAAATTGTCGACGGCCGCCATAAGGCCGACAATACCAGCCGAGACCAAATCATCGAGCTGAACGCTGGCGGGCAATTTCTCGTGGATGCGCGACGCGATCCAGTTGACCTGCGGAAGATGCTCAAGTATGAGCGCTTCGCGCTGTTGCGCAGAGTTGGCGACGGCAGCCTCAGCGTACATGGCAAGTCCGGTCAGGCGGCGGAGAGTGCAGCCACCGCGGAGCGCTCAGAGATCCAGCTGGTGAGAGACGGCTTGGTGGCTTCGAGAATGTCTTGTGGAATGCCCTGACCGTTGGTCAGGTAGGAAAT
>JAFAUR010001004.1 GCA_019243205.1 Acidobacteriaceae bacterium
GAATTGATTACGAGCGTTCTGGAAGAAATGAAATCGGGCGAAGGGAACCGTTGAGCGCCTGTGTGCGCGGGAGTGCACATTCGCTCTGAGGGAAAAGCATGAAGTACGACGCGATTATTATCGGCTCTGGGCAAGGCGGGAATCCGCTAGCACAGCAGCTATCGAAGCGCGGCGAGCGAGTTGCGTTGATTGAATCAGACCGGCTCGGTGGAACGTGCGTCAACACGGGCTGCACGCCGACCAAGGCGATGGTCGGTAGCGCACAGGTGGCTCATTACGCCCGAAACGCCGCAAGGTGGGGTGTTCGAGCAAGCGATGTCGGCGTGGATTTGCCGGCGATTCTCGCGCGGAAGGATGCCATTGTCGAGAAATCGCGATCGGGATGGCAGAAGAAAATCGATCAGGAAGAGAGATGGGATCTCTACCGCGAGCGCGCCCGGTTTGTGGGCCGAAACCAAGTGCAAGCGGGCGAGCAGGTATTAGACGGCGGAAGAATTTTCATCGACACGGGCGCCCGGCCTGCCATTCCTCAGATCTCCGGTATCGAGACGGTTCCATATCTTACGAACGTCAGCCTTCTGGAATTGAGAGAACTGCCGGAGCATTTATTGGTTTTGGGCGGGGGGTATGTCGGCCTCGAGTTCGGGCAGATGTTCCGGCGGTTCGGAAGCGAAGTGACTATCGTTCATAATGGCGAACGGATCTTGTCCACCGAAGATGAAGATGTCAGGACCGAGTTGCAACGCGCTCTGGAAGAGGAAGGTATTCGTTTCCATCTCAACGCGCGTGCTAGTAGGGCCGAGCAGCGGCATGACGAGATTGTGGTTACAATCGATGGGCCGGACGGCGCGCAGAAGCTGGCGGGATCACATCTGCTGGTTGCAACGGGCCGCGTGCCGAATACGAAAGATCTGAATCTCGATAAAGCGGGGGTAGAGTTTAACGAAAAGGGTTTTATCGTTGTGAATGAGCGTCTGGAGACCAGCGCGCCGGACATTTGGGCGCTCGGTGATGTTACTGGGGGACCCGCATTCACGCACATTTCGTATAACGACTATCAGATTGTGTATGGCAACTTGTATGAGAACAAGAATTTGAGCACCAGCACGCGAATTGTTCCGTATGCGGTATTTACGGATCCGACACTCGGGCGGGTGGGCTTGACGGAAAAGGCTGCTCGCGCACAAGGCCGCAAATTGAAGATCGGGACGTTCCCGATGAGTTCGGTGGCACGCGCGATCGAGCGTGGCGAAACGGCAGGCATCATGAAGCTGGTGGTGGACGCCGAGACCGATCAGGTTCTGGGCGCGTCAATTTTGGCGAGTGAGGGCGGGGAATTGGTTCAAATCCTCAGCACGCTCATGCTGGCCGAAAAACCATACACGTTGTTGAAAGGCGCTATTTACATCCATCCAACTTTGGCGGAAGGCTTTTTTGGATTGATGGAGAGTGTGAAGGAAGTGGAGTAGTATTGAGCGTCCTGCGGGCGTGTAGTTCGCATTTGCGCAACGCTCGGGGTCACTCACGCTCGGCTGGCAAATGCGAAAATCCATCATGCAACTCTTCGCACGTTACATGATCGTTTTGGGAGCGGCAGCTCTCGTTTTTGGGCAATCGAAAACACCCACTGCAGCCGAATCGCTTACGCAAACTTTTGATTACATCAATCAAAAAGTTCTCGTCATGGCCCAGGACTTCCCGGAGTCGAAGTATGAGTACCGGCTCAAACCTGAGATGCGTTCGTTCCGAGAATTGATCGTGCATATCGCTTCTGGAATTGCGTACGCCGCCAAGGCTGGCCGCGGCGAAAACGTCCAATGGGACGAGCTCGCCGCTAAGGACTACGCGACCAAAGCGGATTGCGTGGCGCTGATGCAAAAGTGGATTGCGGAGGCGAACACGGCGTTGAAGCAGAATCCCGAAGGTCTGCACGGCTCGCTCGAGCCGTTTCTGTCAGTGCTGCAGCATTCGTCCGAACATTACGGCCTGCTCGTCGGGTATTACCGTGCGAATGGGCTGGTGCCTCCAGCTTCGCGCCCGAAAAAATGAGCGAATTCCAGCCTAGAAGTGTTAACGGCGAAGCTCCGGTAGCAGTTCTCTAAGGCTGACAGGCGCCAAAGTCCCTGGTTATCGCGTGTGCTTCAAACACAAAAGCGCCGTCGCTTTGATTGCGTTTTTTGCCTTGCAGGGTCATCCGATCACCTGGCTTAATACTGATCGAGTCGGCGGAAAGCGCGTAAGTCCGCTGGTTCTTCTCGTCAGTCACGTTCATCCCATTTGGCCCGGAGCGAACACAGCCCGTAATGGAGCTTTTCTTACTTCTATGGTGAACGATAACAACGGTTACAACTATTGCTACAGCCGCGCTCGCCACAACAATTCCGGTTACGATTAGGTTGGCATCAGTCCCAATACTATTAGCGCGAGAGGGCCTCGTGAGTGCCGCGATTAGAATCGCGATTAGGATTGCATGGCAAAGGCGTCTGGCAAGCATGTGACCTGTTAGTAGGGGGATATTTTTGATTCGCTTGATTTCTTTGGAGTATACGCCAACACTAGCCTGATTACTTTTGAAACCGGTGGCAAGTCGTTCAATAACTTATCACCGCACCCCAAACCACGCACTCCTGATCGACCCGCGAGGAATGGGCTAAACTCGGCGGCGCTCGCGCTTCAAACGCTCCGCCAGAAACATCTTCAGCAAAGATTGATAGGGCACATCTCGCTTATTCGCAAGGATTTTGAGTTCTTCTAACATTGCGACCGGAAGCCGGAGCGAGATGGTGCGCAAAGACGGCTTAAGATTTAAAAAGTTTCGCCGTTTCGCCTGCGACCACTCAACATATTCGGTCGAATCATGAGTGGCCCAGAATTTGCGCTCCTGATCCTCTGACCTAAATTCAGGAACCCGCTTCTTCATGTCTTCTGTAGATCTCCTGCTCTTTGAGGTTCATATCCCGAACCGATATGACGCGAATGAGACCGCGGCGGATGGTGCACGCGACAAACAGTTTCCTCCCGCTGCTCGTCTGGCCCAGCGCATAGTAGCGTTTTTCCTGTTTTGAGTGGCGGACATCACTTCTAGTGATTAGCGGCTCGTTAAAAAACAGATCCTCTGCTTCTTCCGGCGTGACTTGATGTCGATCCCAATTCTTCTGCGCGTTACTCTCGTCCCAATCGAATCCGAGACAGGTCTCGAACGGATCCCGTCCGACCATTTCTAGAGTATATGCCAAACATATACAAACAGCGCAGATAGTCTCACGCGAAGGCGATCTCGCCAGGGTTGTTCTAGCTTCCTAATCGTCCTCATCTACCCGTCGCGTTTGCGACCGTCTGATTTGCAGAACTCCGTTTACGGGTGACAGGCCAGGAATGGAGCCGAAGTTATCTTATGCGACATCATCTGCGGCGAGATGCCCATGCGGAAAAAAGAGCTGGGGTCAATAAGGTCAGCCGGTTTCAGGTCGGCCATAGGCGCTCCGAATTTCGCCAATGCCGCATAGACAGCTTCAGCATTCTTCGCTTCCGGCTGGACAAGAGTATCAAGGTCTTTGGTGGCGCGCGGTTGCGCATGGATGGCAACCGCATAGCCGCCCACGATGAGATATTTAACGCGGTGTTCGTTGAACGCGGACAAGAGTTCTTTGAAGTCGCTGCTGAACATCGCGTGTTGGTTCCTTCAGTTGGTATGCCATGATCGACAGTTCAGCCGCAGTGTCCAGCCGTTCATGAATGGGGCGGCTCTGCCAGTAGCGGTACTCATCAGCCTTCATCTCGTCGAAGTCGATGTACTTGCGTATCGTCTTGTCCATGCCCTGTTTCTAGCATAGGGGCAGGGCGGGGGCAACGCTTCAAAACCCACTTTTTGAGTGTGCGAAAAGGACCCATTGTGAGACGCGCTCCGCTGATATTGGTCGCTCTTCGTCATTGTCTTCGTATTGCGCTCAGCTGAGTTCTTGGGCGAGTCCGAGGAGAAGCCCTTCAGGCCCTCGGATGTAGCAGAGCCGATACGCGTCTTTGTACTGGACTACTTCGCCTACGAGCTGCGCGCCGCGCTTGCGGAGCCTTTCAAGCGTCTCGTCGATGTCGTCCACGGCGAACATGACGCGGAGGTAGCCTAGAGCGTTCACCGGAGCGTTGCGGTGATCCGCGACGGCGGCGGGCGTGAGAAAGCGGGAGAGTTCGAGCCTGCCGTGGCCGTCCGGCATGCGCAACATGGCAATCTCGACGCGCTGAGCGCCCAATCCAGTGACACGTCCGGCCCATTCCCCTTCAATCATGGCCCGCCCTTCGAGCTCGAGACCGAGTTCGCGAAAGAAATCAATCGTCGCTCCGAGGTCTTCGACGACAATTCCTACGTTGTCCATGCGTTTGAGCGCCATGTGTCCAAATCTATAACGTGTCGTCTAGTCTGATAGCGGACCCTTTGTGCAACACCGTTTTCCACTTTGCCGTAGAACGCGCATGTCGAACATCTGAAGACATCACGCGCCCCACGTCGGCTTCGGGGAAATAGCTCCTCATCGCCAAGGATTTCGAACCCTTGAAAAAGGAGTTTCCTGCTTGCACCTGAATGAGCGGCGACTCGAAACTATGTCGATCCGCTAATGCGCGAAAAGGGCGCCGGAAAGCAATGCCGGCGCTAATCCCTCTGCTGAACGTATCTCGAGTCACGCGTCGCTCGCTGCGATCGATCGTTCAGTAATCTTGTCCCGCGGCTGATCTAACAGGCACATAGGGTGGTTTTCGCCACCCTATCAATTCCGAGAAATCAGCGTTATCTCAGTTCACCACAGATGGGGCCGCCGGCGTAGTTCGACAAAGCGTGATCGAGTCTGTCCGAACCTTATCCCACTGCTGAAGCGCTAACCCATAGGATTCAAAGAACTCCCGAATCTTGGTAGAACTCCAGCCAAAGATATCTTCGAGAACAGGGACAAGTACGCTCGTTGCATCATCGCTGAGGACTGTGCGTCGCGCAATCGGCGCCAGGTATTTGTTTTCTGAGACCGCGATCGTGAGGCCATC
>JAFAUR010000253.1 GCA_019243205.1 Acidobacteriaceae bacterium
AACGAAGCAGATCGAGAGTGCGCTTCTTTCCGTTGGGATACGCAGGTACGTCGAACAGTTCCACGTCGCAATGGAGCTCGCGGATTCGTTTCGCCAGTGCCCCCTCCCCAGGAACCGCCACGACGGGCTGCCAGCCGCGATCCCGCAGACCCGGCAGCAAGTCGAGCAATGTCAATTGCCCACCACCGAGTTCCCTGAATTGCTCGATGCAAAGTATGTTCATCCGATCGGGCCAAATTACGACAGCCGTACAGGATGACTCTAGGGCAAGCGGGCAGGAAACCTGTTCGGGCGGTGTGAAGGTGTTGTAAATTCGGGATCGCCGGACCGTCTACCACGTTCCGAAGCGCACGACCACGCCGGTTGTGACTGCAATGTTATTTGGATAGTGACGCCCGTTGAGTAACCGCGACCAGACATGAACATCGTCGATCGCTACGACCCGAACGGCGAACGCATTGTTCGCGACGCGGTCAAGGCCAGCCCCGATCTTGAAAGCAAAGCTATTCGTCTGAGCCTGGCTTGTTTAGCTTGCGTGAAATGCCGGAAGATCTATTTCTCGAATACCGTCTGTCTTGGTGCTACGCACAAGGGCTCTGGCCCACGCCTTTCGCGTATGCGTCTCAAATCTCGCAATAACCGTCTCGTCCAGGAAATCTTCAGCAATGGTCCAGGCGAGTCCCACCGTTGGGGTGATCACGTGGTCGACTAATCCCCATTGCGGATAGTATTGCTGGGCGTTCCCGATGGACGCCTCGCTGATGGGGCCTAGTTCCAACGCCTCGCTGGCGACAAATGCGAATAAAGTTGCACGAGCACGACTTTTCCAATACACAAGATTTCGGCCGAGTTCAGCACACCGGTACCGACGGTCGTTTTGTATGAAAATGAAGCTGTTGATCGCGCCCTGCATGGGATGCAAAACGTAGTTGGTGGCGAAGTAATCGCCGTCAGCCCAGCCGTGTAAGTTACCGATAGAGCGGCCCCAATCAGGAAAGAATTTTCCACCTAAGCGCGATTGGTTGGTTCGGAAAGGCTCGGAGCAAGAATACGGAGACGAGCGCCGATGCGAGGAGGCGACTGGCGCCTATCAAAGCGGCTTGAAAGCTGGAAGCTTGGGCTATTCGAGAGCTCATAAGCGAGAGATCCGGCGAGAACGGAGATGTACGCAACGCCATTCTGATTGTCTATTCCGTCAACCGTCGCACATTCTTCCAGTTGCATGCGCATTGTCCACTTTTACATACGGCGATTTTGAGTCACGCGCATCATGTAATTTGCGCGCCGTGTGGCTCCGGGAGGATTACGCGGACGATTTGGCGCGACGCGCAAAACGAGTCTACTCTAAAAACAGAGACTTTAGAAAGGCGAAGATATGTTTCTATTAGCGATGAACTGGTGGTCTTTGGCCCTTCGTGGAGTAATTGCGATCCTGCTTGGTCTCCTAACGTTTACTTGGCCCGGGATAACGTTGAGCGCCTTCGTTCTGCTCTTCGGCGCTTACGCGTTTATTGACGGGATCGTTAATCTGGCTGGCGCTGTTCAACACTCACGGATGCACGAACGCTGGGGTGCGCTGCTGGTAGAGGGCATTCTCGGGATCGTTGCCGGCATTGTTACATTTGCGTGGCCCGGAGTTACTCTGCTTATCCTGATCATCATCATCGCGGTCTGGGCAGTGATGACGGGCGTGTTTGAAATCGCGGCGGCTATACGGCTTCGAAAGCACATTTCGGGAGAATGGCTGCTGATAGTCACGGGTGTGGCATCGGTTCTATTTGGAATCCTGCTGTTCGCCGCACCCGCAACAGGAGCGCTCGTCATTGCGCTTTGGTTTGGCGTGTATGCAATTGTCTTCGGAATACTGTTAACGGCTCTAGCGTTTCGGTTACGGAGCTGGCACAAGAGACACGGTACGCTCGCGGCGCCTCGCCCGGCGGTCTGACCGGCCGGGCGCGTGCGAATTGCGGGCTTGAAAATTACGGAGTGGCCGTTCTGGTTTTCAACCGCTCGTCCTGCTGAGTGGGCAGCGCTCGCTCCGCTTCGCGCGCTGTCAGTTTCGGAACTGCGATCGAACGATAGACAGCTGAGGCCAGCGCTCCCCCAATCAGAGGCGCAACTATGAACAGCCAAAGCTGTTGCAGTGCCCAGCCGCCTACAAACAAAGCCGGTCCAATGCTGCGGGCGGGATTCACCGAAGTATTCGTGACGGGAATGCCGACCAGGTGAATGAGCACGAGCACAAAGCCGATGGGCAGGCCTGCAAAGCCCACCGGAGCTTTCAAGTCTGTAGCTCCAATTACAGTCAGAACGAGAAAGAACGTCAGGATGATTTCCGTTATGAGGGCTGCGCCCAATCCGTACTGTCCGGGCGAATGCGTCCCATATCCATTGGCAGCGAACCCCAGCACGGCGGGATCATATCCGTTCGGCGTGCCTTTTGCGATGATCAGCAATAAAGCCGCGGCTACGATGGCACCCAAAACTTGTGCTGCCCAGTAACCCCACAGATATTGGCGCTCCATCTTTTTACTGAGGAACAAGCCCAGGGTCACTGCCGGGTTGATATGGCAGCCGGATATGTGACCGATCGTATAGACCATGGCTAGCAGTGAAAGACCGAATGCAAGCGCCACGCCTGCGAAGCCGATCTTGTCTCCGGCCAATACTGCCGAACCACATCCGCCAAAAACTAAGACAAAAGTGCCGACAAACTCAGCTAGATACCGCGACATAAGGGCTCCTTGTGCCCTCTAATGTAAGCGAGATTCGTCAGATGGTCAAAACAAATCCCGTAGTACTACCTGAAACTGACGAAGGATGCGTTCGACCGAACCTGAATAAGACGTTCCGGGTTTCCGAGTTATCACCGCGTAAGAGAAGATACACATTCCGGACCTACCTGGTGCGGATGAGTAAGGCAGTAGCATCGTCGGCGATGTCAGAACCCGAGCCAAACGCCCTCACTTCCTCGATCAGACTATCTACGCACGCGTCAGTACGAAGGAAGTGTCGGATCAGCCTGGCCGGTCCGTATTCCTCATTGTCCTTATTCATCGCTTCGGTAATGCCATCGCTATAGAACAGCAGGTGTGTACCTGCCTCTAAGTTCAGCTTGTACTCAGGATAGGAGGACGCGCGCAGCCCAAGAGGAAGACCCGTTTCCATGTCCAGAAAGGAACATTTACCGTTCACCACCAT
>JAFAUR010000336.1 GCA_019243205.1 Acidobacteriaceae bacterium
TAACTGCTGAATGTGCTGATTGGTATCAACCCATACAAAGTGTTGCCCGCCAGCAGGATCGATAAAAGTAGCCGTTCCGCTGCCGGTGGCCGGAACGGGCGCTCCAGTTTCGTTGGTGAAATCTGTTCCACCCCACGCCTGATTCCAGAAAAAGATTTGATGCAGGTGCTGATCACTGCCGATGAAAACAAAATGCTGGGCAGAACTGGAGGGATCGACAAATGCACCAATACCAGTGCCAACCATTACAGAAACCGCACCGGCTGCAGCGGTTAGGTCTTGTTCGCCGTACGCCTGCCCGTTCCAGTATAACTGCTGAATGTGCTGATTGGTATCAACCCATATAAAGTGTTGCCCACCAGCAGGGTCGGTAAAAGCAGCCGTTCCGGCCGATGCGCTAAGTGGGAGTGTACTGGCTATAAGTGATAGAAATACAGAGTATGCCGCGTGTAGTCTCATTGTATATGTGCTTCCTGTTAAAGCGCTGAATAAACGCGTGCGCTACATAGCCGTTGCTATGTTAGGATCGGCACGATCTGACAGTCAATTAAGATAAGCCCTAATTAGTTGGGAATAGCCGGTAGTAACCTTGGTAGGCTGAGATGTGTTACTGCAGAAATGAGAAACATGACAACTGGTTGTCTAAGCCCAACGCTCGTTTAAACTTCTTTCTGTAATTGACTCCGAAGAACTTCAGAACTGTTTGTTCTGGGCTGAAGCGGAGGCGAACGTAGTGAGCTGAAGGGAAGGCTCAGACCAAAACAAGGGGTTTTAGCGGGCACGGCGTGTCGGTGATTTCTGCGCCGTGGTGATGGCTCTCGGGGCAGGCGCAAGTGGACATCGCACGGTATTGGGAGTGAGCGGCTCGCTCACGAAGCAAAGACTCACTCGCGCGATTCTTTCGCCAGCTTACAGCAGAGCGCTCATCCGGAATGCGATTCCTGATCAGCGATGACCATGTTCGGGAATGGAATGAAAGGTATGCCCGCGCGCTTCCCCAGCGTGTCCCGCCAGCCTTGCCAATTCCGGCTCCAGGAGAATGCCGGCCATCACGTACCACGCGTCGAGATGCGCCGTGCGGTGGCAAGCGATCTGCGCGCCCGAGCGCCGCCTGCCGCAGGCCGTTCACAGGTACGCCCACAAGGCACCGCAGTACCGTCGCTGGATGAAACCGAGCCTCGTCGAAAGCTTTACCGTATTCGCGTTCCCGGTCACCGGGGCGGCTGCGCATCTGCAACCTTATCGAGAGAATCAGTAAGGAATTGAAACGCAGGACACGCGTGGCGATGCTAGTTCCCAACGAAGCTTCGCCGACTCGTCTCGTCAGCGCGATATTAATGGAAATGAGTGAGAATTGGGATACTGAGAAGACTTGCTCGAGGATGGATCGATCGAGCTCGCCAGAACAGGACGGGCTCTGCGATTTTCGATTGGTGCGTTCCGTTCGATAGAAGAAGGCCAGAATGCGTTGTGCCCTCAGCATCGCGTGTTCGAACCCGAACCCGAAGCGGTCGCGGTGTATGAAGATCTTTACCAGCTGTACAGGAAACTATATTTCTCCCTTTGGCCAGAAGAATTCTGAGCCTGCTCAGATAGGAAACGTTTTGCCGGAACTGCGGAGGATTGCCGAGACAATGAGACCAAGGCGATGAGTTTAGATTCCCTTCGTGACGAAGTGTTCGAAGCAAACCAGGAACTGGTGCGCCGCGGTCTCGTGGTTTTTACGTTTGGAAATGCCAGCGGTTTCGACCCTGAGTCGGGCAAGATCGTAATCAAGCCGAGCGGTGTTCCCTACGATGTCCTGACCCCGCAGGATCTGGTTGTTACGGACCTCGAAGGCCGGATTTTAGAAGGCACGCTGCGTCCCTCATCAGATTTGCCGACCCACGCGGCGCTTTACAAAGCCTTCAAAGGCGTCAGGGGAGTCGTCCACACGCACTCGCGGTACGCGACAGCCTGGGCGCAGGCGCACGCGGAGATTCCCTGCCTGGGCACAACTCATGCGGATTATTTTCAGGGTCCGATCCCAGTGACGGGAACAATGACACCCGATGAAATCGAGTCGAACTACGAATGGAATACGGGCGGCACCATTATTCGCCGCTTTGCAGAGCTGGATCCGCTGAAGACCACTGCAGTTCTAGTCGCGGGTCACGCGCCGTTCTGCTGGGGAACATCGCCCACCGCGGCGGCACATACAGCAGTGGTCGTTGAGGAACTCGCGCACATGGCGTATCTGACCGTTACGATCAACGCCGATATCCGAGAGATTTCGCGCAGCTTACGGGACAAGCATTTCCTGCGAAAGCATGGGCCCGAAGCGTACTACGGACAAATCCGGAAGCAGGGGTGATGACGCGCGAAGTCAAATCGGGCGACACTGAAGTCTAATGGCCGTTTTGCGAATCCTGCCAGCGTTGCTCTTTGCATTGTTATCAATACGGGCCTCGACCGCCGCAGGCAATCCCGAGCTTTGGTACTTCTACCACAACGAACTGGATTCTGACGACTCTCTACGCGCCGCGCGAGCACTAATCGATCGTGCCGCAGGGGTCGGCTACAACGGTCTCGTGTTGTGGTGCGGTAACACCGACCGTTTAGGAACCGATGACTCGCCGCTCGATGTTGAGGACCGGATGAAGGGCCTGCTGAAATATGCGGCATCAAAGCAGTTCAAAGTCGCAGTGACGGCCGTTCCCTTTTCGAATTCCGTGAATGCTCTGCGGTGGAATCCTAACTGGGCCGAATCCCAGCGTATCGTGGGAGCGCAGTTCCGGGTTGATGCGGCGAAGAAGCGTTTGGACCTGATGAACAGCTTCGCCGGATTACAGAATTCCGGCTTCGAATCCGGCCAGACTGGATGGTTTGATACCGGCGATGCCGGCTTGCATCTCGACAATCAGATGGCCCGCAGCGGGCACGCCTCCGCCGTAATAGACAACGCAAAAGGGAACGCGCGCTTACGGCAAAGGGTCAAGCTCGAGCCATGGAGACAGTATCACCTGCGGCTCTCGTACCGGTCGCAGGACTTTCGCGGGTACTCGCAATTGGAAGTGCTGGAAGCAAGTGACCTGACGAAGGTCCGCTTCTATGCGCCAGTGCGGGCAAGCGGCACGAATGATTGGAGACAAGTGGATTACGTGTTTGATAGTGGGGACACTACGGATGCGTACATCTATACGGGCGTTTGGGGCGGTAACGGCGGGAAGCTTTGGTTTGACGACATCGAGCTCGCCGAAACGGCATTGGTTTATGTGACACGCAGGCCGGGAACTCCGCTCAAGGTCTATGACCCGAAGAATCCGGCGACAGTGTTTCAAGAAGGATCGGATTACGAACCGATCTTCGATCCGCGGATGCGGGATCCACACCCGTTCACTGACAGCTATCACGACCCCGGCCCGGTGAATCTGACAAAGAAAACAAGCCTGTCTCCCGGGCAGATAGTGGCGATGGATTTCTATGCCGCCTTTCCGATTCCCGGGACCGAGCAGGTCAGCATGTGTCTGACGGATGCCGGTGTGGCCGAGTGGATTAAACGTAATGCGCACGGAGTCAGGAAGGTGTTGCCGAAAGGCGGAGGTGTGCTTCTCTCGTATGACGAGATGCGCCAGATGAACTCATGCGGTAGTTGCCGTGCTCGTAAAGTGTCCGCCGGCCAGCTACTGGCGTGGAATGTAGGTCAGACCGCGTCAACCTACGACTCGGAAGCTCCAAATGCTCCCCTTTACATCTGGAATGACATGTTCGACCCGAATCACAATGCAGTGAAAAATTACTACTTTGTGGAAGGCGACCTGGCCGGGTCGTGGAAAGGCTTACGACCCGACATGACCATCATGAACTGGAATCTCGAAAAGCTACACAAGTCGCTCGAGTGGTTCGCGGGCCTCGACCGGGATCAACCCGTTGCTCTTAAACAGATCATCGCCGGGTATTACGATACGGGCGATGGTGCTGGAGCGGCGCGCCAGGAACTCGAGCAGGCTGCGGGAATCCCCGGCATTCAGGGATTGATGTACACGACCTGGAATGACGACTACTCCCAGCTCGAAAACTTCGCGAACGCAGTGAAAGCTGGATGGCCCGCCTATGAGCGAAGTCCCAAGCGCACCGGTACCGCCAGTCTGGTTCCGGTTTCGCTCATGCTGTTGGGGGCGGCTTTCGCCGGCAGCCTGTGGAAAGTCCGCAGCGGAAAACAGTCGGGAAAAGCTGGTTAGCTTGAGCTCAGGCTGAGCGGATCGTTTTCCGTATCTTCAGCCATCAATTCGAGGGCCGGACGCAGATCGCCGTTTTCCGTATGAACCTGACGCCAGGTATGCGGCATGTAGAACGAGCCCCGAAGCTTTTGCGTAGTGTGCACGTGGATGGATGCGCACTGTGACTGATACTCATACTCGAAGTTCGTTCCCATCTGCTCGATCGTGACGTCGATATAATACACGCCGCCCTGCAGACCGAGTTGGGTGGTCGAGAATTCCACACTGGAAACGCCTGATTCCAGATCAATGGGAATACCGTCCAGTGCGGTTGTCCACTGCGCGGTCATCTGCCCATCGCTGCCATAGAAATAGAGAGAGACAGAGACGTTGGGAGTGGGTCGATGAACGAGATAGTCGACACGCGCGGTCATGGGTTCGCCGGTGAGAAAAGTGCCTGAAGCCATGCCGGAGCTGTCGTAAAACGAGACATTGGTCACTTCGACGACACGAGCCTCGGCCGCGATTTCGGATCGTTTGTGGAAGACGGCGCTCTCCGTATATTCGCGGATGACCTCGTCGGGCGCCCCATCAGCCTTGATTCTGCCCTTCTCGAGAAGGATGACCCGCGAACAAAGATCCTTCACGGCAGTGAGATCGTGCGAGATGAAGACTAGCGTCGTCCCAGCCTCGTGCAGCTCTGTAATGCGTTTCTTACATTTTTCCTGAAACGCCAGATCGCCGACGGCAAGGACCTCGTCAAGCAGGAGAATCTCCGGCTCCAGGTGCGCGGCGATTGAGAAACCAAGGCGCACGAACATCCCGGAAGAGTACCGCTTCGCGGGTATGTCGATGAACTGGCGCACACCGGCAAAGTCGATGATGCTATCGAGCTTCTCGGCAATTTCGGCGCGACGCATTCCGAGGATGGACCCGCTGAGAAACGTATTCTCGCGACCCGTGAGTTCGGGATGAAAACCGGACCCGACTTCGAGAAGCGCCGAGAGCCGGCCGTTGATGATGATCTCGCCTTGCGTGGGGGTAGCGATACTCGACAGAAGCTTGAGCAATGTGCTCTTCCCTGCTCCGTTATGGCCAACGATGCCGAGCGCCTGCCCTCGAGGCACTTCGAAGCTGACGTCCTTTACCGCCCAGAAATCCTTTGAACTGGTGGACCGGCGCAGTTTACCGAGCAGCCCGCCAGACGGCTTATCAGATTCTGTCTGGATGCGATACCGCTTGGAGACGGATTTAAGCTGTAGATCGATCATTTCGTCTTCCGTCGCTAGGCCAGGCAACTAAATGATGTCCGCCATGGTCGCTTCTCTGTATTTGAAATACAGGTACGCGGCGACGACAATGAGGACCGCTGAAACAGCGGAATAGGTCAACGTTGGCAGATCGATGCCAAGCCCCTGGATCAGTACACGCCGAAAGTTTTCAACAACTCCGACAATGGGATTCAGTTCATACAAACCACGGAGACGCCTGGGCACATCCGCAAATGAGTAGACCACAGGCGAACCAAACATCCAAAGCTGCAAAATGAGTGGCATGGCGATACCGATATCGCGGAATTTCACCTGTACTGCGCTGAGTACCAGGGCGAAGCCGGTGGCCAGCAAAAACTCAACGATCAGAATCGGGATCAGATTGAGCGCCAACGGTCCCACCCCGACATGGTAGATCAGCATCATGGTCGCAAGAATCAGAGACGCAATCATAAAGTCGACCAGAGCGGCCAGCACATACGTGATTGGGAGGATTTCGCGAGGAAAATAGACTTTCGTGATGAGCTGCGTGTGGCTGACGAGCCCGGTAGAAGCCGTGGAGAGCGAGGTTTGAAAGAAGGTCCAGGGCAGAATCCCCGCAAGCACGAACAGCGAGTAATGATCGCCGTGCTTAGGCATCCTGGTTAAAGAAAACACGGCGGTATAGACCAGCATCAGTGCAAGAGGCTGCAGCAAGGCCCAACTCAGGCCGAGAGCGGATTGTTTATAGCGGACGCTCATCCGATGCAGCGTGAGGGTGTACAGAAGATCTCGGTACCAATAGAGCTCCTTCAGTCCGGTAACAAGGATGCGAGGAGAGAACGAGACAGGCCGGATGACTTTGGACCGCCGCGGGGCAATTTCCCCAAAGCCTGCCGGCGCAGTTAGTAATTCTTGCTCAACTTGCATGAAAGCAGTTACCCTTAGTTTGGCACGGGCGAAGCGCCTCTGATGTCCTTTTCGGCCAGAACTCGTTGAATCTAGAGCGAGAAGTCCGTCATGACCGCGTACTTGTATTCATAGGCAAACGTTTAGGGGTCGGCCCGTTGGGTTCGGGCTTCGGATTCAGGGCCGGACCGATCACGTTCCATGAGGATTCTGTTTCTTTCACCACGCCAGTGCTGGCCGCCGCAGACGGGCGCGAAATTACGAGAATTTCATCTTGCTCACGCGCTGGGTCGCAGGGCGGAACTGACCCACGTTTCTTTCCATGAGCCACTTTGTAGTCCCCTAACGGCGCAGGAATTGCCGTTCTGCAAAGAGGTGATTTCGTTGCCGAAACCGAAGGCGTATACGCCCGCGAAAATTCTCCAGGGCCTTTGGGGCCGCTGGCCGCTTCCGGTCGCGAACTACATGTCGGACGAGATGATGCAAAAACTCGATCAGCTTCTCGAAAGAGAACGGTTCGACCTCATTCACCTTGACAGCCTTCACATGACTGCTTACCTGCCAGCCCTTCGAAAACTGACGGCAGCGATCGTGGTCTACGACTGGCACAACATCGAATCAGAGCTCATGTTCCGTTACGGCCAGAATGTCCGATCGATGCCGCGCCGCCTGTACGCGAACGCCACGGGAAGGCGCCTTGAAGACCTGGAACGAACAATCCTGCGCGACGGGTCGAGGCACATCGTTTGCAGCGAGCGGGAGCGGCTGAAACTTAAGGATATTGCGCCCGCAGCACAGATCGATGTGATCGAGAACGGAGTGGATGCTCGATCATTCAGCGATGTGGCGTCAAAAGATACCACACGGAACCGCATCCTGTTTGTCGGATCGATGAATTACCACGCGAACGTTGAAGGTGCGGAATATTTCGCACACAGGGTCTGGCCCAAGCTCCACCAGCAATACCCAGGATGGCGATTGACGCTCGTGGGTTCCAGCCCAGCGCCGGCCGTCGTAGCTTTGCGTCAACTGGCAGGAATCGAGGTGACGGGAACGGTTCCGGACGTTCGGCCCTACTATCGCGAGGCAATCGTTGCCGTGGTCCCCCTCCAGACAGGAGGCGGGACCCGGCTGAAAATTCTAGAAGCCATGGCGGCTGGAGTACCGGTGGTCTCGACGGCGGTGGGAGCTGAAGGTCTCGCGGTCGCTCATGACAGAAACATTCTCTTGGCAAATTCGGAAGACGACTGGTACGAGATGCTGGCAAGCGTTTCGAGTGACGAGAATTTGCGGAACAAACTCGTCCGGAAGGCGAGTGAGTTGGTTCGAACGCACTATGACTGGGAAATCCTAGGCGAGCAGATATATCGCACGTACTGTCGGTGGCAGGAACGTGCGGCGTGACGACGATCCGACTGCTCGCCGTAATCGAGGCGGCTACCATTACGGGTCCGGCAAAGAATCTTCTTCGGTTCGCTGAGGCTGCTCGCGATCATCGTTTCGGCGCCGCTGTAGATGTTTCAGTCATTACGTTCGAGCGCGGGCAATCGAAGAATCTGTTCCTCGACAGCGCACAACGGGCGGGTATCGCGACGTTCCCAGTGCCGGAAAGCGGCGCATTTGACCGGCGAGTCTTGAAGCGCCTGCGAGCAGCCGCTCGCGAGCTAGCGCCCGATCTGATTCAAACGCACGCGGTGAAATCGCATTTTCTGTCCGCGTTGGCTGGATTCCCGGACATCGCGCCTTGGATTGCGTTTCATCACGGATATACGTGGCCTGACTCCAAGGCGCTGCTCTACAATCAACTGGACCGGTGGTCGCTCCCTCGAGCCCAACAAGTACTGACCGTCAGCTCGCCGTTTCGCGAAGAGATGATTGCAAGGGGTGTGCGGCCGGAAAAAATCGAGGTCATCCATAACGCTATAGACGCCGACTGGGGCAGGAGAAACTCGACTGCACAGAAAAGGAATGAGTTGCGCGACCGGTTGGGCGTTCCCGACGACAAGCAGATCGTTTTGATTGTGGGTAGGTTGTCAAAGGAAAAAGATCACAAGACGTTGATCAGAGCCGTGGGGCGAATGAGGAGAGATCGTAGCGTCCACCTGATCATCGTCGGTGATGGTCCTGAGCGGTCGAATATAACGCGGCAGATTAAAGAATCAGGTCTCGAAGCGGAGGTCAGCATTACGGGTCAGGTGCCTTCGGCAGAACCTTATTACGGGATTGCGGATGTTTGCGTGCTTTCTTCGCTGAGTGAAGGTTCCCCCAACGCGCTTCTGGAAGCGATGGCGGCAAGAGTGCCGACAGTTGCGACGCAGGTGGGTGGCATCCCGGAAATGGTTACCGATGGGGAAAGCGCGCTGCTTGTGCGGCCAACGGATGAAGTCGGGATGTCCCAGGCGATCACGCGCATTTTGAAAGGACCGGAATTCGCGCGGTTGTTAGTCGCAAAAGCACACGCATTGATACAGGAACGGTACACCCCGGAAAGACGGGCGCAGAAGCTGATCGAAGTCTACGGCCGGCTGTTGGGCCTTACCGCACGAGGGAACGAATCAGCGATTCATATTGGTCCGTAACGGTCGCGATCGAGTATCGGGTAAGGACTTTCTGACGAGCCGAGTGTCCCATCTGTTCGCGTTCAGCGGCATTGTTCACCAAGCGAAGGAGAGCGGTTGCAAGGTCCCCCACGTCTCGGAGGCGGGTTATGAAGCCCTCCGATCCAGCTTCGATCAACTGCAGATTGGCCGAGATGTCGCTCACGACAGAAGGGAGCCCGGTCGACATGGCCTCGACGAGCGAACACGAAAAACCCTCGAGCGAAGAGACGAGGGTGAAGACGTCCGCCGCGCGGAGCCAATCGCTCACGGAGGAGTGGGGCTGCATACCCGCAAATGTCACCCGCGGTTCCAGGTTCAAAGATCGAACCAACTCTTCTGTGGGTGACCGTTCGGGCCCATTGCCGATCAGGACGAGACGGGCGTGCGGATTCGAATTCGCAACGATGTGAAAGGCGCTCAGAAGAACCGGCAGCTCTTTTTCAGGCGCCAGTCGCCCCACGAACAAAATGACGACTTGTTCGGGCGCGATGCCGAACCGGGCGCGCAGGACGCGCCTTTGCTCGGGCTCGGCGGGGCGGAATCGATCCGTATCGACTGGGTTCGGCATCCAGTCGAGGAGATGTTCCGGTAAGCCGACGCTGCGTGCCTCTTGCTTCATCGCATCGTTCAGAACCAGAATTCTGCAAGCCCAAGCGGCCAGCATCTTCAGTTCGCAGCGGCCCAAGGCCGATTTTGACAGCGGAAGGATCGTATTGGGACCGGAGAACTTCATCACGATCGGCAATCGGAGAAGTCTTGCAACCGGTAATGCAATCAGGAGTTGAAACCCGGTCATCAGGAAGTACACGCATTTGTAGCGGCGAGGATGTCGCAGCAGATGAACTCCTGTTGCGAGGCCGTAGAGATATCCGCGTAGCTTCTCGGGCCATTGGCGGGCGGACACGTAGACGCGAGTTCCGTTCGGATCGAGGAATGTTGGTACCGGGGGCATGGGGCCGCCACCCATAGTCAGCACTTCAACCCGATAGCGGCGTGCACCGAGAGCGGCAGCTATTTGCTGTGCTTCCACTTCGGAGCCACCTACAACCGGCGGATAAGTAGGCGTGATGAGTAGAACAGGTCCGATTTCCGACTTTGCGGTTGAGGAAAGCTCACTCACATTTTCGGAGTGCTGTTCCTGAGGTTCAGCTATTTGTTCCATCACATTCCGGGGACTGCTATGATCGAGTTGCAATATCTTTGAGTGGCTACTCCGGGTTCGTTTACTTTTGAGAACATCGTCGACATACGCAGACAAGGATTGATTGAAGCGCAATCGACCTAATCTTCTTTTCGACCTCCGATGGCAGCTGCTTTAACACCCAAAGTCAGTGTAATCATTCCGGCTTACAATGTCACCGCGTACATAGCCGACGCGCTTGATTCGTTGCGGGGACAAAGTTTCAGAGATTTTGAAACGATCGTGGTGAATGACGGATGCCCCGATACCGGGAACCTCGAGAAGGTTCTCGAGCCGTATGCCGGTGAAATCGTTTACCTGAAAAAAGAAAACGGCGGTGTGTCCAGTGCTCGCAACCTGGCACTCCAGCACTCGCGCGGCGAATACATCGCGCTTTTGGACCCCGATGATATTTGGGAGCCCGAATATCTGGAATCGCAAACACGGATTCTCGATTCGAGGCCCGATCTGGATCTGATCTATCCGGACGCGGTTTTCTTCGGAGATACTTCGTGGGCAGGCCGATCGATCATGGAAGTATTCCCCAGCTCGGGTGAAATCACGTTCCAGAAGCTGGCAGCACTCGAGTGCCGGGTCTTTGTCGGCGTGACCGTACGCCGTGAAGCGGTGTTTCGCGCTAACTTGTTCGATAC
>JAFAUR010000455.1 GCA_019243205.1 Acidobacteriaceae bacterium
GTGTCCAAAACCTCTTGGATCTTCCGGTAAGCAACGCCCTCGCTGAGCAGCAACATCATGCGTGCTCTCCTCACATCGCCTGCCGGAAGACTACGCGACTGCGCCATCTGTTGCAGTTCCTGTCTCTCTTCCTCGCTTACAACCATCCCAGCAGCCCTAAATGGCATCTTAATCCGGCGCTCAATTCTAGCTAAATGTTACTCAGATACAGGCCACTAGCGTTGAACTCCGCAACGTCATCGCTGGGAAGGTGCGGGGGTACGCTTGAAGACAGTCCTGTTGCGTTGTCTTCGAGAAATTTTCTGCGTCTGGTCCCGCCTAACCGTGCTCATCAATGATCAGCGAATGCCGGAATAAGACACCGCATGATGTCTGGCTCACATGTAGTTCGGGTCGCCGCTTCCACTTCTGAGCATCCGCGGGCAGAGAGTTGTACTCAGCTGCCAAGGCGACTATCCACGTCGATCGTGCCTCAATTCTTCCTTTAGCAATTCTCTTCCCCTATCTTCCGGTGATATCCATCGATTTCACATTTTGTTTCCGGCATTCACCTTCCGGCTAGAACGCCAGGCCCTGTGGTTTGCATTTTCAATCGATTCCGAACAAATGCGCGAGGCAAATCAGTTGCAATGACTTTCCGTATCAGCCTGTCAGGGGTGGGATAAGACAGCCCTGAGGTTAGACATTGCTCCCAGCGGCTAAAGAACGGCTGGATCGATCACGGCAGGAGGGATGATGAGAACGGAGCCCGACGTCCCAGCGTTGGTGAATCCCGAAGACCCTACGTGCACGCTCCGGACGCGTGCGGGACCTTGCGGTCAGAATTCAGAGTATTTGCCTGTCACCATCGGGAACTACAGGATTATAAGGCTTTTAGGCGAAGGCGGCATCGGTAGCGTCTATGAGGCCGAACAGGATTACCCACGCCGGAGAGTGGCGGTGAAGATTCTGAAAGGCGGTTTAATCAGTCCGGAACTGGTGTGGCGCTTCGAACACGAGGCACAGGCCCTCGGCCGCTTAAAGCATCCCGGCATTGCTCAAGTCTATGAAGCGGGTGCCGCGCAGATCGGATTTGGCCGCCAGCCCTACTTCGTCATGGAATTGATTCGCGGCGAATCTCTCCTGCAGTTTGCGAGAGCGCATCGATTGAACACGCGCCAACGGCTTCAGCTGATGGTTCGGATTTGCGATGCCGTTCAGCACGCGCATCAAAGCGGTATCATTCACCGTGATCTGAAGCCGGCAAACATCCTGGTCGAGGAAGGTGGTCAGCCGAAGATTCTTGATCTTGGAGTAGCCCGGCTATCGAATAGCGAACCAGAAGCGACACGATGGACCGATTCGGGACAGCTCGTCGGCACGCTAGCCTACATGAGTCCCGAACAGGTCATGGCTGATCCGCTCGAGATCGATACGCGCAGTGACGTATACGCACTGGGTGTGATTTTGTTTGAGCTTTTGACTGGACATCTGCCCTATAAGATCAGCAGCCTCGTTCACGAAGCAGTGCAAACAATCCGGGAAGAAGATCCCCCGCGCCTGAGCTCGATCAGCCGGAGCTATCGGGGAGACGTCGAGACGATCGTAAACAAAGCCCTGGAGAAGGACAAAACGCGTCGCTATGCGTCCGCAGCAGATCTGGCGGCCGACATTCGACATTATCTCCAAGACGAACCGATTGCGGCACGCCCCCCGAGTGCTACCTATCAACTCCACAAGTTCGTACGCCGTCACAAGCCGCTCTTTGCAGGTGCGGTAGCTATATTCTCCGTGCTGATCACGGGAATTGCAGGCAGCTCGTGGGAAGCAATGCGCGCCCGCCAGGCAGAGAAGGCGGCTCTGCACGAACGCGATATGGTCACACGTGCCGAAAAGGCAATAAGCCAAGAGCGCGATCGGGCGGTGAAGGCGGAGAGGGCCGCGAGAAGCGAGCGCAATCGGGCATTGGCGGCGGAGGCGCAGGCTGTTCGGGAGCGAAATCGATCCATTGCCGAAAAGAACCGCGCTGATAAGGAATCGGGTACCGCTAAGGCGGTAAATGATTTTCTCCAGAATGACCTTCTGGCTCAAGCGGGGGCGAGCATACAAGCCCGGGCCGATAGAAAGCCCGATCCGGATCTGAAGGTGCGAACCGCTCTGGACCGTGCTGCCCAGCGAATCAACGGAAAATTCGTCAACGAACCACTCGTAGAGGCGTCCATCCGGGGAACTATAGGAATAACGTACAGGCGCTTAGGTCTGTACTCGGAAGCACAGCCGCAGTTCGAACGCGCTCTCGCGCTGCGGCGCCGGCTACTTGGCGCAGAACATCCCGATACCTTAGCCGCACTGAACGATCTCGCCGAACTCATCTGGCATGAAGGCAAATACACGGTTGCGGCGCCGTTGTTCATGGAAGTCCTGGGAGCTCGCGAGCGCATCCTGGGCAAGGAGCATCCCGATACTCTAATTACAATGAACGACCTTGGCGCGCTCTATCAACGGCAGGGCAAATATGCACAGGCCGAGCCTCTCTTCTTAAGTGTCTTGAGACTACGGCGTCGGGTACTGGGCCAAGAGCATCCAGACACATTGAGCACGATGAGTGAACTAGCTCAGCTCTATCAGCGAGAAGGGAATTATGCGGAAGCCGAGCCACTGATCACTAACCTAGTTGAGATTTTCCAGCGCGTGCTCGGGGACGAGCACCCCGACACTCTGATCAGCGTGAATAATCTGGCAACTCTCTACGTGAAAGAAGGGAAATACGCGCAAGCGGAACCGGTTCTTACCAGAGTTGCCGACGAGGAACGGCATGTTCTGGGCGAGGAGCACCCCGAAACTCTGATCGCTTTGAACAATGTCGCGTACTTGTATCGGTTGCAGGGGCGGTACGGACAGGCCGAGGCGCTCTTGACCAAGCTACTCCAGGTGAAGCGCCGCGTATTGGGTAACGAACACCCCAGCACACTTGCCGCCATGGGCAGTCTCGGCGCAGTCTATTTAGGTGAAGGCAAGTACGCCGAGGCCGAAGAACTGTTGACTACACTTGTGGAAGTACTGCGACGTGTTCAGGGCCCTGAGCATCCGGATACGCTGCGAGCCCTTTCATCTATCGGGGCCTTGTATCGGGACCAAGGCCAATTTGCCCAAGCTGAAGCAGTTGACAGGAATGTATTGGAGATTCGACAACGCGTACTCGGCAATGAGCATCCGGACACGCTTCTCTCAATGAGCGAGCTCGCTGACCTGTACATCGCCCAAGGCAAGAACGCCCAAGCCGAGCTACTGTACACGGACGTTTTGCAAGTGCGACGACGAGTGCTGGGTCAACAGCATCCAGATACAACTGCCGCTTTGGCTTGCCTGGGCGGACTCCGACTCGATCAGGGAAGATACACCGAAGCAGAGACTCTATTTCGCGCTGCTCTTCATAACTTCGAGACCTCGCCTCCGCCTGACATCTGGAGACAGTACAACTACCAGAGCATGCTGGGCGCCAGCCTTGCGGGTCAGCATAGGTATCGCGAGGCGGAAATGCTGCTGGTTTCGGGTTACGAAGGCATGCGAAGCAACGAAACTCGTATTCCCGTTTTCAGCCAATGGAACGTGCAGGAAGCGGCAAAACGGATCCTCGACTTCTACCAAGACTGGGGAAAATCTGATAAAGCAGCCGTATGGCGCGACAAGCTTGTAAGCGGAATACCGGCACGCAGACCCGATTAGCGCACCCTCGGTGGACAGATATCGCCCGAGCGGTCTAATACAACTGGGGTCCGCTCGGGCACGTCTTTTCTCCTGGTGAGTTCAAAATATTAAAACGAGAGAGCGCAGTAACCTCCGTTCACGTTAACCCAGAGTTGCTGGAGTAAATAATTGTACCCATTCAGGTTTACATTCGCCAACGAGCCGTTTGCGGTCTTGTATGTTTGGCCATAAGTTCCCTCACATTTGTCGGCCATCTCTTGCGGTTGCCCCGGACGGGATGCATCCGCATGATACCAACCGTTCTCATTCGGGTCAGTCACTGCCTCGGACAATTCATGGCCAATCGTCATGGCCATTGAGTCCGCTCCAGTGTTGTTGTTCGGCGAACTGTATGGTTGCGGTTGTAATAAAGGACATTGCAACCACGGATCCCCTACGAAAGCGATCTTAATGTCTTGACCGCGGAAGACCGTGTCGCCATGCCATCCTGAATAGTCCCTGCAAAATGCGCCTTGTGGTTGTGACTCTTTGACATCAGCAGCGGTCAAAACGAAGTAGACAGCATTTGCATCCAGTGGCAAACTACCGTTGGAAATGGCGTTCTCTACAATCCCGACGACATCAGAATTGCTGGCCGAATCGGTTAGAGACCAGCCTCTCGAGTAAAAATCGAACGCTGCTCCTACGAAGGCTACCGAGTTCGATACGCGATTGCCTTGACCATTGAAATAAGTTGCCGCGACGTTGAAGTAAGGTGAGCCACCGATATGTCCAGCGAAATTCTCCAGGATAGATATCGCTGTTTCGCCGGTCCAATTTCCGTACCAGATGTAGTAGATATTTGTGGTACCGAGGATTACGGGACCACCATGATACTCAATACCATTGTCAATAACCTGAGCAGCGGAAAAGTTCGCGCTCTGATTCGCGTTGATATTGGTGAATGTCGCCGACCCCGGACTGAAGCTGAAATCGTATAGTGAGGCTGTCAAAGTGTACGTCCCTTCGCTCGACACAAGGAACGAATAATTACCGTTTGTATCAGTGGTTGTTGACCGCGATGAAGTGCCGCTTAAGCTTACCGTTGCTGAATCCAAAGGAGTTCCCCCTGCAGATACCTGGCCAGTGATTGCTACCGCCGGAACGCGCGTAGAAAGCGGAAGGTCTCCTAATCCGCCATATTGTTGAATTAACGGGGGACCACCAGGGTTGCTGCTCTGCACCGCGTACCACATCGCGGTTGAAGGGCGAAAGACTGCAACATCCGTTTTGCCATCGCCGTCGTAATCGCCGGGAACGGGAATGTCCCCGGGCCCTCCCCACTGAGGGCTAATCTGCGAGCCACTGCCACTGAGGAGGACATACCAAACCGCGCTCGTCGGTCGAAAAACAGCGAAATCCGTTTTCCTGTCTCCGTCATAATCCCCGGGAACGGGAATGTCTACGCCGGCTTCGCCGTATTGCTGCTGTAGAATCGGACCCGACGGATTGCTGCTTTGAACTACATACCAGGTCGCCGTAGATGGTCGGAATACCGCGACATCCGTTTTGCCATCGCCATCGTAATCGCCCGGAACTGGAATATCGGTCGGCGATCCCCATTGGGTCTGGATCTGTTGGCCAGTGCTGCTTAGCACAATAAACCACGTCGCATTTGTGGGACGAAAAACCGCAACGTCCATTTTGCCGTCTCCGTCATAGTCGCCGGGTACGGGTATATCTCCGATGCCGCCAAACTGCTGTTGAATCTGCGCACCGCGACCGCTGCTTGGGGAGAGGTACCAGGTAGCGTTGGACGGACGAAAGACGGCGAAATCAGTTTTGCCGTCTCCGTCGTAATCGCCGGGAACCGGAATGTCGGTAAGAGCCCCGTACTGCTGCTGTAGCTGTGCACCTTGCGGATTGTGGCTCTGAAGGACATACCAATATGCAGTCGACGAGCGGAAAACTGCCATATCGGTTTTCCCATCCCCATCGAAGTCTATTCGAGTCGCGCGAGTTGTTGCTTGCATCGTCGCTGCGAAGACGCAAGCTGTAACCAGCGAGGTGATTTGCCCGATCAATTTCCATCCAAATCTGTTTCTAGTTAGTCGAAGCCGCACGCCCGCGTGCAGGAGTGACAGTTCTGAGGCGCAGGTACCGCGTCTCGAAGTTTCATCATTCATCTCATCCTCCGATTCTCTTCACACGTGTCTTGTCGTGCGCCCAATCTCGCCGCGAGGCGGGGCGGGTTCGCATTTCTGAAGAGATATGCAGATGGGCGGATAGCAATCCCGCTTCCACTCAAAATTTGGCTGAGGAGATTAACTTAACAGCACGTAGATCGTTGACTCAAATATCAGCAGCGTTTGACTGGGCACAGGAGAAGTGAGGAATTCAAAGAAACCGTCTATTAAACGTGATTGGGGGGACTATCGGAGGCGATAGTTAAATTCATTTCCGCAGACCGATGCGACGAGGCGCCAGAAGCTCGGACTTCAGAATATTTGCAGTGCGCCATCAGGTGTAACTGACGGAATCACTTAGTCCGTTACAGATGATTTCTGATCGATATAGCTCGCGTCATTCGCCGCCGCCCTCGCGTTTTTCTTTCGCAGCCCACACCCAGTTCCTCGAACGGAACATCCGCCGCGAATGGCCTCCCCATGCAATATGGACAGGTTTTGGATTTATCGACGGACTGCAAACGAATTCTATCGGGCCATGACTGCGAAAGGCAGAAACTACCCCAGGAGTGGATTGCACAGCCAGCGTCCGCCAAATCTCAGGCCGAAAAACGCGACCGAGCCTCTTCTGCACCTACGCTGCCTCGCAACGCCCTCCCCCGGAAGCAACAATCGGAAGTCATTCCATCGGATTCGCCGATGACCCTGGATTCTAGGTCGTTACGGCTCGATCATCTGATAAAGCCGCTGATACCGTAAACGTCGGAGGCTGGCGCGAATCATCCCAGACCGAATCCGCTTTCGGCAATGTACGCGAATGCGTTGAGCCGCGGAAGCAGGACACGCATCGGCTCCTCTGTGCCGTTCAGAGCCAGCTTTCGCCGCTAGCAAGGGCCAAAAACAGGCATCACGTCGGAGCCCATACCGTATCCATTCGCCGGCATGCGAATACCAGGCCTGTTGTAAGGCACACATAGAAATGCCCGCGGGGTCCATAAACTCTGGTCTCATAATAGTCAAAGTTCGTCGCTAGCTTGCACCCGATTGTTTTGCCCCGCAAACCCAGCGGCGTAGTCGCGAACCGCGAGGTTCGGCCGAGGGAATCTTCATCTACTCGACAATCGAACGAACCCGCTCCTGTGTCGGGTGATTCGGCAAGCGCACTACATCCGGTCTGGGATCTCGATTCCGAGCAGGCCGAAAGTGCTCGTCAGCACCCGCAGCGTGCAAAAGCAGAGATTCAGGCGGAAGTTTCTTTGTCCCCCGTCATCCTCCCGCAAAACCGGGCAGGCATGATAAAACGCGCTAAACGATTTCGCCACTTCGAGCGCATACATCGCGAGTGGAGAGGGATTCCGCCGTGCCAGGCTGGTTCGCACCACGCTAGGTAATTGCCCAAGCTTCAACACCAAAGCCCATTCTTCGGCGCCAACTGTAAAGGGCTGTTCCCCGATCTCTTCCCAATTCGCCGGAGCCTTCCTGAGGATCGATGCAATGCGCGTGCACGAATATTGAATGTAGGGAGCCGAATCTCCTTCGAAGCGCAACGCCGCATCCCATTCGAAGATGACGTTTGATTGCGGCGCTACCCGCAGGATAGAGAACTTGATCGCCCCCACCCCGATCTTACGCGCAATCTCACGCTGTTCTTCACGCGACAGTTCGGTGCAGGAGGCTTCCACTCGTTCGAGCGAACGCGACGCAGCTTCGTCCAACAGGCTGCTTAGCAAAACAACATTGCCTTCGCGTGTCGACATCCTGCCCTCCTTCAGCAGAATGTGAGAGTAGGTGACGATCTCCGGCGGAGCCACGCCGATC
>JAFAUR010000633.1 GCA_019243205.1 Acidobacteriaceae bacterium
GCAAAGGCCAAACTGTCGCAAGCTGTCGCTATGTACGCGTCCACAAGGTTGCAGAATCCTGCAGTTACCCCCATAGTCACGAATACCTGAGGAGGCACAGGCGACCGAAGCATGGCGGATTTCGCATCGAGCGAGCGCGCTTCTGCTGTGAGCCAAGGCCATGTGAGACCGTTCAACTGATTGGCAGAATCGCTGGAAAAGGGCGCAGACTCAAAGATGACTTTATAGAGAATCGTCACTGGAACGGCGAGAATCAGACACAACAAATCGAGAATGGAAAGGTTATCGCCTGTGATCAGGTTGTAGATATACGAGATCACGGGAATGTCAATTGACGCATTTAGAACTGATTGCAGGCCCGTGACCGCTTCCTCCAGAAGGCCGAGCATGACCAGGATGATGTCCTTGGCGCCTTGCAACAGGGACAACGCCAAGCTCTTGATTGCGAGGAGAACGTCTCTCATTACCAGATCGAAGAACCCCGAAATTCCTGCTGGGGTAATCTGTTTCCGGACCGCGTCGGCTCGCGCCGGAAAACTCCCGTCCGGATTCCAGTTCTTCTGGATCGAGTCGGTGAGAGCTGAGAGATCTCCGAGACGAGTCAAGCTCAAACTCGAGGCGTTGGCGAAGTGATTTTTCGCATGGTGATAGACGTAGTGAATCCTTGTCGAATGTTGCTGATACGGCGTGTTATACATTCCACCGTCAAGTCCTGATCGCGCTAGCGGTTGCGTCTCCGATTGAATGCTCCCGACGTATTGATTGAACGAGTTTCCAAACAACGGGTCGTTTGCCATATCGTCAAACGCTTGCGAAATGTCGGTTGAAAAGGTATCGAACTGATTTTTTACCAGATCTTGGGCCGTGCTTATCGATTCAGTCATCATCGTCATGAACTGGTTGAAGCCGGTCCGAAGCGCCTTGTGAGTATTGATGATGTCGTTCCAGTCGAAGAGAAGCTTAAGCCATGCGATAACGGCCTGAATCGCGTCATAAATCCTCTTTGCGGCCTGCTTAATAACTGCGAAGACCAGCTCCGCTGCTGCGGCCGCCTGCCGGGCCGTTGTCACGACGAAATGAACTACCTGCTTTCCTAAATTGATAGCGAAGTTGATGCCATCATCTGTGAGCGTCGCAACTACGCTGGTGACATCGTCCCAGAAATGCTTTAAGCCATGAACGATGTCGCCCCACACATCTCCGAAGAAGCCACCGAGGCGAGTCGCGCCCGCTGGGAAATATTGCGCCGCCTCCTCCGACGTAAGCGTGTGGAATGCGGGTCCAGAACCGGCGCGCAGGTCGAGACGCCATGCCTGTGGTTCGATGCTCGGGCGGGTGCTCCCCCGGTTAGTGCTCTGGGAAACCATCCACTTTCCTACCGAGCTAATCGCCTGCACAGCTGCTTTCGGTTGTGAATAAGTAGGATCTAATAAGCCATGCTCCTGGAGATCCGTCTGGGTGACCCCGGCGAGCTTTTCGGCCACGGAATCCGTGCGCGGCGGAGGTGGAGTCTCATTCGACTTCACCTCCACCATGTCGCCTTCGCACCAACGCTCCACGGTACTGCCATCTGAATTCACAACTGAGAAATAGAGCCGGTTAGACGCGACCGTCGTAGCCTCGCAGTAGACTGCGGCGCTCCCGGTGACATCCATCGGAATCACGGCAGGCGCCGAGGGCTCAGCCAGATAAGACAGCTGATTTGCAATCAGCGTACTCGGGGTTGTGACGGTTACGGTCAGCAGGGCGCCGCCGACGGGAGTTCCAGCCGCACCCACAGTCTGGATGTTCATCATGTTGGACGCGATATTACGGGGAGTTCCTTGCTTAGGTGTGGGACTTGCGATCTTGCGAGTCGTCCAGATCGTATCGTTCGCGTCCTGCGCCATTCGATACATGTTCATTTTGAGATCAACCGTAAACACTTCCGGGTTGCCGGCGACATAAGGCGCGCAAGTAATCGCTTCGAGTTGATTACCAAGCGGCACCCAGGGGCCAAAGGCCGGAACACCAGAACGTTGCACGCCGTTCTGGCGCGAGAGCCAAAGTCTCTGGGTATCTCGCTCAACCAGGAAGATCGCCAGATTTGAGCTGGTCGTCTTCTTCGCTGAAGGAGCGGCATACATTTGAGCTGCTACACAATCTGCCCCAGCGGGAGCATTGGCGCCACCCGTCAGTTTTGTGAGAATCTGACTCGAGCCATTTGTTTGAAATAGATTTCCATCCGAATCTATAATCAGAAACGAATCCGCGCCAGATTGTCCCGGTAAGCTGATCAGCTGAGGCGCCAACGTAGAGCCGATTCCGAAATTCACGTTGTAATTACTGCGAAGCGCAAAAGACGGGTCCGGCCCACCCGCATTCGTAATCGATCCAAACCAGGCTTCTAAGCCACCGTCAGCGTCGCAATTTAGGATCCCGACTCCTCCGCCCTCGGCCTCTTCCATCCAATAAGTCGCACCGTAATTGTTTGGGAACGATTCC
>JAFAUR010000712.1 GCA_019243205.1 Acidobacteriaceae bacterium
CAGCTCATTTCTGTTGCAGAGCAAAGTGGAGACTCCGATTGAGGAGCGACGAACCTGTGGGTTCACAGGATGGTATTTCCGTACGGCGCAAAAGGCAATTGAGCACAGGAAACTTTGCCTGACCGTATCGCTCCTCGTGCTCGTGGCCGGCGGGGTCGTATTTTCCACGCTCAAACCGCAGTTCTTTCCCAAAGATCTTCAATACTTCTCTTACGTCGACGTATGGCTGCCGGAAGACGCCCCGGTAAGCGCCACACGCGCGGTGACGGAACAAGCGGAGGCGATCGTGCGGCGCGTAGCCGAGCAGTATGGCAACGCTCATCCCGAGCACGGTCATCCAAAGGACGTACTCGCTTCGATGACGGCCTTTGTAGGGGGCGGTCCGCGCTTTTGGAGCAGCGCGACACCGGAGGACAGACAGACGAATTACGCACAGATCATCCTCCGAACCAAGGACGATCACGATACCACTCCGTTGCTGGCGATGTTGCAGCCGGAGTTTGACAAGCAGATACCCGGAGCAATCATCGACACGCGAACGCTTGAGACGGGCAAGCCGGTTGGGATTCCTGTTCAATTGAGAATTTCGGGTGAAGACCTGCCGCGCCTCCGCGCGGAAGCCGCCAAGCTGAAAGACATTTTTCGAGGCATTCCGATCACGGCCCGAGTTCGGGACGATTGGGGAGAACCAACCGTCAAGCAAGTCGTGCACGTGGATGTGGATCGTGCAAATCTGGCGCATGTCAGCAACGCTGACGTTTCCAACTCCATCGATGCCGCTCTGCACGGAATTACCGCCGGTGTGTTGAGAGATGGCTACAAGCAAGTTCCCATCATTGGACGCATGCGAATGGAGGAGCGCGCCCAGATCTCCGACTTGCACAACTTGTATGTTTTCTCTGCGCAAGATACGGCTCCCGTGCCCCTTGGCCAGGTAGCAACCAGTTCGCTTGAACCGGTAACCCCGAAAATCCGGCGCTTCGATCAGTATCGAACCATCACCGTCCAATGCTGGCCGGCAGAGGGCCACTTGTCTTCAGAAGTACTCGCTGCTGCCATGCCGCAACTGAAAGCATTCCAAAGTCAGCTTCCGGCCGGGTTTATCTTCCGGTTTGCCGGTGAGTACAAAGAGCAGGTAAGCGGGTTTGGAGATCTGGTAACGGTGCTCATCATCTGTGTTTGCGCCATATATCTTGCGCTGCTCGCGCAATTTAAACACGCCGTCAAGCCGCTCATCGTCTTCGCGGCGATTCCTTACGGAGTCGTGGGGGCGGTTATTTCACTCGCCATCATGGGGCAGCCGTTCGGCTTTATGGCCTTTCTGGGAATCATCAGCCTCATCGGTGTGATTGTCAGCCATATCATCGTCCTGTTTGAATTCATCGAAGAGCGAAGAGAAGAGGGTGAAGACTTGGAAACGGCTCTGATCGATGCGGGCATTCTGCGATTGCGGCCGGTCATGATCACGGTTTCGGCCACTGTGATCGCGCTCTTTCCATTAGCCGCGCATGGCGGACCGCTATGGGAGCCACTTTGTTATGCACAGATCGGCGGGCTGACGATAGCCACTTTCATTACGCTTGGGCTAGTTCCAGTTCTTTACTCCTTTGTCGTGCTGGATCTGAAGCTGATCCAGTGGAGGCACGAGGACAAACCGGCTCGTCCGGCTTCTGAAATACAGTCGACGGTGCATGAGACGTCCGGCGTACTAGCGTGATCGTATGAACGCACAACAAATCCTTCAATACGCGACATTGTTCTCGGTGCTGGTCGGAGGACTTGGACTAGGACTGGCGTTTCTGATTCACCGCGAGCAGGTGAAAACCGAGATTTTCCTGGCCTTGTCGGCCCGGTATGACGAACTGGTGCACAGTTCCTCAGCGGGTGTGTGGCTGAGCGTACCACCCGAGGGCGCAATGGTTCCGGAGCGAAGCCAAGAAGTGACCATCTCTGCACTGCGATTCTGTACGTTGGTTTCGCTCACGTATTTTCTCTTTCTCGACCGTCGCATACCGAAGCGAATGTGGCACTTGATGCTACGGTCGGCCGAGCGTCGGATGCGGACACCATGGTTCATGCGTGAATGGGAGCACTTGAGATCTGAATTTGAGTCGTTTCCTGAGTTCATCGAACTTGTGAACTCGGTGCAACGCGGCACGCAGAAGTGAAGGGCGTGGTAATGACGACGCTACCTGACCCACAAACTGCATTTGATGTTCCGTCGTTCAGACCTGAAATGGCCTTTCCGTACTTCACGGAAGACATGATTCGTTGCATTCGCAGCTACGGAACCGAGGCCGAATATGGCGATGGAACTCAAGTTTCCACAGCGGGTCAGCGCGAAGCGGACATGTTCGTGGTCTTGGAGGGCAGTATCAATGTCTACACGGATAACGACCGCACTGAACCCGAGTCGCTCATCGAACTGGTTCCCCTTCAGTTCACCGGTGAGTTGAATCTGCTCAATGATCAGCCACCGTTGGTATCAGCCCGAACGAGCGCGGATCATACGCGTCTGCTGCGCATATCGCGACAGAACCTACGGCGATTGATGCGCGCGGAAGGTGATATCGCCAACCTGATTACGCAAGCATTCATCTGGCGCAGAATTGGATTGGTTTCGCAGGGCAAGACCGGCGTTGTTCTATTCGGAAACGAAGGCGAAGCCGAAACACTTAA
>JAFAUR010000803.1 GCA_019243205.1 Acidobacteriaceae bacterium
CACTTCTCAAAAGCTCAGTTGGAATGTTAGGCGCCGCGCTGCTAAGCGGGCGTCTGAAAGCCGATCCCAAGCCGCTGAGAATCGAGAAATCCCCAACTTCAACGGTTTTTATCGCGGCTATGATCCCTCCGCATGGGCCCAAATGGAACTGACATCCATCAACGCTCCCATCCGGATCGGGCGCGCGGTCGTGTTGCCGGGCGACTTGGTTCTCGCAAAAACTGACGGCGTTCTATTTATTCCGGCGATTCTCGCCGAACCCGCCATCAGCTCGGCCGAATTCACCAATCTGAAGGATGCATTCAATTTCGAACTGAATCAAAAGGGCAAGAACGGCGCGTTATTTGAAGGTGGTTGGACAGCGGCGAAATACGCTGCCTTCAGCAAATGGATCGATAGCCGTCCCGACATGCTGAAGATGCCGCGTTCCGAATTTGACGTGATGCTGGCACAAGCAAACCAACCACGCCCAGTGCACAAGTCCAGCGGAGCCGAGCCGTAAAAACTAAACAATTGGTGGAGCCGGCGGGAGTTGAACCGGGTCGTGAGATTGAGAACAGAGAAGTTATTGATTCTTGATTCCGCCGTTACCGATGATTCCGCTCATTCCGCTGATCCGCCTTACGTAAAACTTACGCGAGAGCCGAGCAGCACCACACCCGATCGACGTTACCAGAACGTCTGGAGCGATAAACCCTTCATGTGTTCGTCGCGGGTCAAAAGAGGCACGCCGTAAAGGCTGGCACTCGCGGCGATCATTCGGTCCGGTAGATCGGGAACATCCTGCCGCGGGATTTCCATCATCTTGATCGCGATGTTTTCATCGAGCGGAACATATCGGAGAACGGCGTTGAGATCCGAAGTTGCCGCATGGAGGTCATAAACGGCGCTTTCTGGTACGCGAGATTTCTCGACGAGATAGACGATTTCGGCGATTGTGATCGCCGAGACTCCTACTTGGTTTCCCTTGGCAATCGCGTCACCGAAAAGGGGCAAGCAGCTTTGCCGAGCCGGGGGTCAGAAAACATGTACCAGATAACGGCGTGGGTATCGGCGATAGCGATTATCATCACATATCGGAACGCGGGAAATTCGCGAACATCTCTGCGCGGTTTTGGCCGATCTCCTCTGTCCTGGAGAATGGGGCAAGAAGTCAGGGTGCAGGCCATGCAGGCCAAAAGGCCTACTGCACCTGTGCCGCTACCGGTTGACCTTCCGCGCCAATAGCGTTCGCCTTGTACGCCGGATGGCGATAACGATAGCGGATCAAAAGTTATGCCGACTTTCATCGCTTCCCGACGGGTGCGATTTCGAGCCGCACAACTCCGGCCCAAGCAATGAACGACTTACCTGGTGATGCGCGCGAAACCATGTAGGGATTGAGGGGTGAAACGCCGCTACTCAGCAGCAGGTCGCGACCGGTCCTACTTCAATTCTTTGATGATCGCGGCCGCTGCGTTCCCCGCCACGACCCAACTCGCCGAGCCGGCGACGACTGCTTCATCCTCAAACCACAGGAATCCGAAGTCGTCGATGCACTCCGGGAAATCAGGCTTGATGATGATGTAACCCGGAATGACCGCGCCCGGAATGTAAGAGTTGTCCGCACGGTTGTTGCTATAGGTCTGGGTCTTCGAGACTGTACCCACGCCAGCTACATACGAAGTACTCGATACCGGGTGTGTGCCGAGGATGTAGTTGACCGCTCGAAGTGTATATTCGGGACTGACAAGATCCGGAAAGGCTCTGTGCAGGAAGTACATCCGGATGGCCATATCAACCACCGCTCCCGATCCGCCCCACGTGCCCAGGCTCGGAGGCACACCAAAAGGCGTAACGTTCAATTCTCCATCTAGACCGGCCATGTATGCCTTCACCGCTTCCCGAAGCTGATCCTTCGAGCTCGCGTCCAAATACGGCAAAGCGCGCACTGCCGTCCAGCCACGCGAGCCTATTTGCGTCGGGGTGATGAGCTGAGGGAACAATTGCTTCAAGCGGGTTTTGTAGGGCTCGGCGCCATTCGTGGCGATGGTCAATTCGAGAGCCGCAGCCCAGTCGAGTCCTACGCCAAAGTTGTTGCGGGCAGCCGGAGGCGCTGTTTGCGCGCTAGTCGTGCCAGAGGTCGTGGGAGCACCCGAACTTCCTCGTCCGTTACGGCCACCCTGCATGCCAGAGGTCACGCCCTGAGACGCGGCCAGCACACCGCCGCCAGGCGCGCCGGCAGGAGACGCTCCGCCCAACCCGCCCGCGTTTGGACTTTGCGTCGGGTGAGCTTTCTCGTCATTCCATGCCCTGACGGCGGTTTCCAGGCATTCTCTTGCTAATGCGTCGTCCCAGCCTTTCAGCACGTCGGCCGCTGCGGCGAGTGCCGCAATTGCGTTCCACTGGAAGAACGGGTTTGTCCCAGTAAATATCCAGCGATCGTCGGGCTTGCCGGAGTAATCTCCTTTGACTTCGTTGACCCCGAGTTTCGGGTCGTAGATGCGGCCATCGCTCTTTGATGCGCCGTCGCCTAAGTGCGTATACTGACGCAGGTCCGGTTCATGAGTGCCGCGGATGGCGTGGCCGAAATTC
>JAFAUR010000922.1 GCA_019243205.1 Acidobacteriaceae bacterium
TGTGGTGAATCCCACTAGCCTGCGGCATACGGTCGAGTGCGGTGCGCTTCACGGCCTAAGTCGCGCGCTTTGTGAGGAAGTCCGATTCGATACCGAAAAGGTGACGAGCCGCGACTGGTTCTCGCATCCAACTCTGCGGCATGCCGACATTCCCGAGCGCATTGATATTGTGCTGGTCAATGGCGATCCGAATCCGAACCGCCCCGACCTGCCACCCTACGGCGCTGGTGAAGCGTCACTCAAGCCGATGCTTGCCGCGATAGGAAATGCAATCTACGACGCGACCGGCGTGCGCATCCGAAGGGTTCCCTTTCGCAATGACCGAGTGCTGGCGGCGCTCAAAGCTGCGCATGTGTGATTTACAACGAGCGCTCCGTTCGTGTGAGCTCCGAACGCCGTGTCGATTACCCGCTTTTCACAGGTCTGAAGGTTGAAGGCCTACCTGGGCGGCGGGGGCGCCGGCCGGCCGAAAAGTACATAACGGGTATCGGATTGCGTCCCGCTTCCAGGCGGCGGTATCGTATCGAGTCCATAGCCAAATGCAGCAAACAGGCTTGGATCAGGACCGTTCTGGCGAATGGTGACGTAGTCTCCAAAGCGCGTGCTGCCGACATCGCTCGATGTGGTGATATACAAGACGAAGTCACCCCAGAAACCAACTACGTGATTCTCATAGTTGCCGCCGCCGCCGTATTCCAACGATAAGCCGACTTGAAAATCGGAGTTGGTCGCTAGAGCGGGGTAAGCATACGCATAGTTGCTATTCCAGATTTGAACTTGCTGCTTCACGCTGAAGTTGTTATCTCGGTCGAGCGTCACCATTTCCACATGCGGCTGACTGAAGTTGGAATCCGTACCGGCTGTCCATGCAAACCACAAGTCATTTCTTCGTCCAAACTGACCGAAATCATAAAATACGCGCGTGGATCCGAGGATCGCGGTCCCGGGAAAATTGGTCCCAATAAAATTCAGCCAATCCTGCGAGTCGGGCGTGAGAGATGAAATATTGCTTCCGGACCAGCTCGATATGTTCACGTCGCGCCAGAAGTAAGTGTCGCTACCTTCTTGCAACGAAAACACGCGGATCTGGCTTGTGCCGTTGTGACCGGCCCAAAATATTTCGTCACCCGTATCTTGCGTGAGGTGCCCCCCATAGGCTTGAGGACTCTTTGTCGGGTCTGTGTAGTCGATGTTGATTGTCGTATTGGCTTGGATCTGGCTCAAAGGTATCCTCATCACGATCAACCCTGTGCCGAACCGGTTATCGGCGCTGACGTAAAGTGAGTTGTTTCCGATCGACATGTCCGGATAATCGAGTTGATTTGTTCCCAGGCCGAAAAGGCCTGTGGTCAGATCCCAATATGTCCAGGCGGTGCCATTGGAGTTGATGATATCGGCCGGGCTTGCCGAAGCGATACGAAGACGATTGCCTGTAGTTCGGGTCCCGGCAGAATTCGTTTGGTTGCCGAACATCATGAGCCAGATGAACCGATCGATCGAAGGTGCGTACTGAATAATCTGGTCGCAGCAAAAACCTCCATCGGCTGTATTAGGAAATATGGTTGTTGGATTTATCTGGGTGAAGGTGGTTCCATTATTGGTTGAGTAAGAAGCCTGCCAGTTGTGAGCTACAAAAACCACGGTTCCGCTGGTTGCGCCACTCGGCTCATTTGTGCCAGAACCGTTTACACTCAGTGCGGCATTCGCGTAAAACTGAATCGGCGGCGCGTCCGCAGGTTGTAGAGTGAACCTGTTCAGGTGTCCCAGGAGTTGCGCGACCGGCTGTGCACTTGTACCTGATTGCGTTGGAACTCCAGGCCGGAATGGTCCGTCCGGAACAGCCCAGCCGGGGCCGTCGGCTGCATCATCATCGAAGTGCGGCGGTTGAGGAGGGTAGGGCGCGTTCGCGACAAAGTGTGGACCCGTGGCGACGGTCTGGACGATGGCGGATCCTGGAGCAGCGGGAGGCACGGTGGCAGCACGATTCACGCTGAAGCCATATGTATTTGCGCCGATTGTGTAGGTGCCGGAGAGTATGAACAGGTAGCGCTGCTCAGCGACGAACGGGCCCGAGAAGCGGAGGCGTACTGTCGCGGTCTTGTCAGGGTCGATGGAACCTAGACTTATTGGTAATGAAGTGGTCACAGTGCCAGTGGACGCGCGTACCGACGTGACCTGAACGGCCTCGGCCGTAGCAGACCCGGCGTTTTGGATCGGTAGTGCGATTTGGAGAACGCCCGGTGATTCCAGGGTGATGCCTGGACCGCCCGTTGTGAGAATCACGGGAGAAGCTGATTGCGCTTCGACGGACGGAGCGATTAGAGCAGCGCCAAGAACAATCATCGAGATATGGGTCAGCGCCTTGCGGCGTCTCAGCATGCCTGTAAGCACGGCCGCTAATCCCAGCCCGAACAGAAGTAAAGAACCAGGCTCGGGGGACACGGTCTCGCGCGCCGTTACCTTATTGCTGGTATCGTTTGCAAGGCTCTGGACGATGACATCCGCCGCGTAGGTACCGGGCAGGGTGGATGGGTCCAGAGTGAAATCGAACAGGGCTATCACGGGCGACGTGCCGCCATCCGGAATCGAGGTGTCGGGTATCCCTAAGAGCTGAGTTAGCGTCACGTACACGGGATCATAACCGGCGAAATCGAGAAATAGATCTGCAGTCTGAAGTGTTTGTCCAGTGTCGTTAGTGATTGTTCCGAGGTACGTTTCAGTCGAACCGGGCAATGCTGCCCGGTCAGGGTTGATTATGGTGAGAGTGAGCGGTTCCGCCGAGGCGGCGCAGGCGAGAGCCAATGCCACAGCGCTGGTAATGAGAAGCCGGATTTTCGCTCGTTCTAAGCGCGGCGTTGCATACATGCGGTTCCTCCGAAGGTGTTCCCGTTTCCAAGCTATTGGTGAGAACAGCCAATGTTTGGAAGTAGGCATATCGCATGCCAACCCGGTAAGCGAGGATTAGATCTTACTAACTGAAGTAACAAAAGGAGATTCGCAAACACCGCGACCTCTTAGGCAATGGTCGAGATAACTGAAGGGTTAATAAACTTTAAAAAGTGTCCTACGGTTTTCTTGAAGGTTCGCCAGCGCACCGGCCTATCCGTTAAACCAGGCACGCTGGCTTTGCTTGCCTAATTACGAGTATTTGAGTCCATTCGCCACGGCACTGCAGGCTGTCCCTTATAGAAGTTTCTGATAGGCGCTATTTGCACCTGAAATTCTGCAGGTTGCTCTCCGTGCTTCGGTTCGCTAAACTCGATTGCATCGGCACGCCCTTGTGAGGCGTCCTCCCCGTCCGATCCCATCGCACTGTTCGCGAGAGTTCCAAGAAGTTCATCGGGAATGTTTTCTCACGCGAGGTTCGATCAGTGTCTTTCCGCTCATTTCGAAATGCCGGACACGCGCCTACCCTGTTATCGGCGTTCCTGTACTTCGACGTAAGCTTCATGATTTGGGTCATTCTTGGACCGCTCGGTCCTTTCATTGGCGAAACCCTGAAGCTCTCGGCCGCGCAAAAGGGCTTCCTCACAGCTGTACCGCTCTTGGGCGGATCGTTCTTCCGTCTTCTCTTGGGCGCTTGTACAGAGCGGTTTGGTAGCCGGCGCACTGCTTTGACAGGGATGGCACTCACCCTGGTGCCGCTTCTGATCGGCTGGAAATTCGCGGCCGGCTTTGCGGCTTTGCTTGGAATGGGTGTTTTACTCGGGATTTCGGGTGCAAGCTTTGCAGCCGCGCTTCCTCTGGCGAGTGGCTGGTATCCGCCCGAATATCAGGGGCTCGCGATGGGTATTGCGGGAGCCGGAAACTCCGGAACTCTGATGGCCAGCTTGTTCGCGCCGCGCCTTGCGCAGATATTCGGGTGGCACAACGTCTTTGCTTTCGTCAGCATTCCGCTCATCATTGTCTGGGTTGTTTTTTATCTCCTCGCGAAGGACGCTCCCGTTCAGCGATCTGTAAAGACATGGACGGACTATGCCTCCGTCCTAAAAATACCGGATTCCGGCTGGTTCTGTTTCCTCTATAGCCTTACATTTGGGGGCTTCAGCGGATTTGCAAGCTATCTCTCGATCTTTTTCCGCGATCAATATGGCGTTTCGAGGGTTACAGCCGGTGATCTCACAACGCTGGTAGTCCTCTTCGGCAGCTTCTTACGGCCTATCGGCGGAGTGCTGGCCGACAGAATCGGTGGGTACCGCATGCTGCTGGTTCTGTTCGCCATCGCGATACTTGCGCTTGCGCTGCTCACGGCTCTACCCGCCACAGCGATCGCGGTCACGTTATTCGTGGTTCTCATGGCCATGCTCGGCATGGGTAATGGTTCCGTGTTCCAGCTTGTGCCGCAACGCTTTCCGGACCACATCGGCATGGTAACGGGGCTGGTCGGCGCTGCGGGCGGATTGGGCGGGTTCATGCTCCCATCCCTCATGGGCCTGCTGAAGGAGAGAACAGGCAGCTTCGCCACTGGGTTCGCTGTCACCGCTGGTTTGTTCACATTCGGACTGTCGGCGTTGCTCTGGCTTAAGACTATTTGGCGGCAAAGCTGGACACCCATCGCTGCAGAACGTGCCGGCCTGTTGTCGACAGAACCTGCGACGGCGTCATCCTATGCAACTGACTAGCCCCGCTCCGGCGGTTAAGAGCTCAGATACGCACTGTCCTTACTGCGCGTTGCAATGCGGAATGACTGTCGTGCGTTTGGGCGAAAAGAACAGTGCACAGTCCCGCGATTTCCCGACAAACAATGGTGGGCTCTGTCAAAAAGGCTGGACCTCCACCGAACTCCTGACGCATCCCGAACGGCTTACCTGGCCGCTTGTTCGAGATACGAAGGGAGGTGTACTGCGGCGCGCCTCCTGGGATGAAGCGCTCGACCGCATTGCAAGCTACATCGTTCGCCTTCAGGCTCAATATGGCCGAGACGCAGTCGGAATTTTCGGCGGCGGTTCATTGACCAATGAAAAGGCATACGCATTGGGGAAGTTCGCAAGAGTTGCTTTGCGCTCTTCGCAGATCGACTACAACGGCCGCTTCTGCATGTCCTCGGCCGCGGCCGCGTCAATTAAGGCGTTTGGAATCGATCGTGGGTTGCCGTTTCCGATTGCCGACATCCCGCACGCGCAGACCATTCTTTTAGTCGGCAGCAATGCTGCCGAAACCCTCCCGATCCTGATGCAGTATTTCGACAGACAGCGGAGGAATGGCGGGCAGCTGATGGTAGTTGATCCGCGCCGTACGCCCACGGCCGCCGCGGCGGATCTCCATTTGCAGATCACTCCCGGTACCGATCTCGCTCTTGCAAACGGACTGCTGTACATAGCCACACAAGAAGGTTGGATAGACGAGGAATTCATTGAGACACGCACGAATGGCTTCGAACAAGTGCGACGCGCGGTGTCGTGCTACTGGCCTGATCGTGTCGAGCGCATCACCGGTATCCCGGAAAAACAGCTATATGCGGCAGCACGAATGCTCAATGTGTCCAGCATGATGATCCTGAGCGCGCGCGGCCCGGAGCAGCACAGCAAAGGTGTTGACACCGTGCTCGGATTCATCAATCTGGCGCTTGCTTACGGCAAAGCAGGTAAACCGTATTCAGGGTATGGCTGCCTGACCGGCCAAGGCAATGGCCAGGGCGGTCGTGAGCAGGGGCAGAAGGCGGATCAATTACCGGGCTATCGCAAGATCGACAACCCGGAGCACCGGTCACATATAGCGAGCGTCTGGGGCGTTGAGGAGAGTACGATTCCTGCCGCTGGGCAATCCGCGTACGAGATGCTCGAAAGGCTGGGAACCGAGGGGGGTGTTCGTGGGCTGCTCGTATTCGGGTCCAACGTTGCGATCTCCGCTCCTCGAGCCGCATACATTCAGGAGCGGCTCCGAACCCTCGAGTTTCTCTGTGTCTCCGATATCTTTCTTTCTGAAACCGCGCAGTTAGCCGACGTGGTCCTTCCAACAACGCAATGGGCGGAAGAGGAAGGGACCATGACCAACCTGGAGGGGCGTGTCTTATTACGCCGACGTGCCCTGGATCCACCGACGGGCGTCCGTTCGGACCTGGACGCAATTTGTGGCATAGCAATGCGGCTAGGCGCAGCCCATCACTTCTCTTCGAACCCGTGCGAAGTGTTTGACGAACTACGGCGCGCCAGTTCCGGCGGGGCCGCCGATTATCGTGGCATCACTTACGAGCGCATTGAACACGAGAAAGGTGTTTTTTGGCCCTGCCCGGCGGAAGATCATCCCGGTACGCCGCGTTTGTTTCTTGACGGGTTCGCCACACCCGACGGCCGCGCCCGCTTTCACGTTGTCGATCATCGCACGGCGGCAGAAGAACCGGATAGCGACTATCCGCTATACCTCACAACCGGTCGCATAGCGCAGCACTATCAATCTGGCACCCAAACGCGTCGCGTGAAGCAGTTGCTTGAGCCTGCTCCCGAAGCCTTCGTCGAGATTCATCCATCAATGGCCTCGCTGTACGACATTGCACATGGCGAGCGCGTACGTGTAATCACTCGTCGGGGCAGTGCAGCCGTTAAAGCGAAACTGACATCATCCATTCGCATGGACACCGTCTTCATGCCATTTCATTTTGCCGGGCAGGGAAGAGCCAATCTATTGACGAACCCTGCGTTAGACCCCGTATCGCGGATGCCGGAGTTTAAGGTCTGTGCAGCCCGTATTGAAAAGGAGATCGGATGTTAGAGAAGCCCGTGTTCTTGCAAGGGCTGTTCCCTTATCAGGGCGCCGGCTTGAACAAGCCACGCGCATTCGCTTCCGCTTTGACGTACAAGGTTCCGGAGGATAAGCGCGCGCAGCTCGTGTATTTCCGCGCTGGAAATCCAAGTGACGAGTTAGTGTACGTGGTCTTCCAGAGGAATCGCAAGCCGATGCGCTATTTTCCGATTGGTGCGCGCGCAGCAACGCATGTTGAACTGGCCGTCGTGGAAGACCTGGAGCCTGGAACGATTCTCGACGTGTTCATCGGCGCACCCGAAGCGCTCGAAACATCGCTGCTCCTGGATATCGGCCTAGTGGAGATTGCGGCATGAAAAAGCAGCTTGTGGTGATTGGAAACGGCATGGCCGGCGCACGCGCTGTCGAAGAGATCCTCGCGCGCGGAGGCCATCGCCTGTTCGACATCACAATGTTTGGTGACGAGCCATATGGAAATTACAATCGCATTCTGCTCTCTAACGTTCTCAACGGGACGCAGCAGGCAGCAGAAATCTTCCTGAATCCGCTCGAGTGGTATCGCGAAAACGGCATCACTCTGCACGTAGGCGTGTATGCCGAATCGATTCTGCGCAAAGCGAAATGCGTGCTCGGCGCCGACGGAAGCATTGAGCCCTACGACAAGCTGATCATCGCCACGGGTAGCCGCTCACACGTTCCGTCCATCGAAGGAGTGACGCTTCCAGACGGACAGGATAAGCCGGGCGTCTTTGTCTTTCGTACGCTTGACGACTGCCGCGAAATTGCTGAATACGCAAAAGGATGTCGCGGCCGTGCGGCCGTCATCGGAGGCGGACTGCTCGGACTCGAAGCCGCACGCGGGCTGCAGAACTACGGGGTGCAAGTGGACGTCATTCATCGCGGCCAGTACTTGATGAATCAGCAGCTCGATGCACAGGCCGGCGCGATCTTGAAATCCACGATGGAGCAGATGGATATCGGCGTGCTGCTAGGCAGAAACACGACAACGGTGCTCGGTGACGAGCGTGTAACTGGCCTGCGGTTCGCAGATGGCAGCGTGCTTCAGTGCGACATGGTGGTTATGGCGGCCGGTATCAAAGCCAATGTAGAGATCGCGCAACGTTGCGGGCTTTCCGTGCAACGCGCAATTGTTGTCGATAACCAGATGCGTTCTGTTTCCGACTCCGAGATCTATGTCGTGGGTGAATGTGCGCAGCATCGCGGGCATGTGTATGGTTTGGTAGCTCCGCTTTGGGAGCAGGCGAAAATTTTGGCGGATCACATCACGGGGCGTGATGTGAACGCGGCATATCACGGCTCGAAAGTCGCAACCAAGCTGAAAGTGATGGGCGTTGAGATGGCGGCTATGGGCGTCACAGAGCCCGTGGAAGAACGTGACGAAATTGTACAGTTTACTGAACCCAAGAAGGGCACTTACAAAAAGCTGATTATCCGCGATGGGCGACTGGTAGGGGCCATCCTGCTTGGGGATATCAGCAAAGCTGCATACCTGATGCAGGTGTTCGATCGCGGCACCCCACTGCCGGAAGAACGGTTGTCGCTTCTGTTCGACATCGGCGCGCCTTCAAACAAGGTTTCGATCGGGGAAATGCCACCTGACATGCAAGTCTGCAACTGCAACGGCGTAACGAAGGGCACCATCCTCGCTTGCGTCAAAGCAGGCAAGCGCAGCCCAAAAGCAGTTATGGATTCGACCCGCGCCGGCCTTGGCTGCGGATCGTGCAAGAGCGTTGTGAGCGAAATCGTGGAGTTCGCCTGTGGCGGTGAGGTCGACGACGACCCATCGGTTCACTACTATGTGCCGGGCATCCCCCTTACCAAGCCGGAATTGATCAAGGCCGTTCACGAGCAAGGATTGAAATCCGTGTCCGCCGTTTTCCAGACTCTGGCAAACGGGAAAGAGGATCCGGCGAGCAAGCCCGGACTCGCGTCATTATTAAGCACTACCTGGGCTGGCGAATACGTAAAGGAACCCGACGCTCGCTTCATCAACGAGCGCGTCCACGCCAACATTCAGAACGATGGAACGTTCTCGGTGGTTCCAATGATTGCCGGGGGTGTCACAAGCCCGGCCGAGTTGCGGCGGATCGCAGATGTCGCTGAAAAATACAGAGTCCCCATGGTGAAACTCACAGGCGGCCAAAGAATCGATTTGTTGGGTGTTAAGAAAGAGGACCTGCCGAAGATCTGGGAGGATCTGGGCATGCCTTCGGGGCACGCATACGGAAAGACGTATCGAACATGCAAGAGCTGCGTGGGCACGGATTTCTGTCGATTCGGATTGGGAGACAGCACAAGCCTGGCTATCAAGATCGAGCACACATTCAAAGGAATCGACACGCCGCACAAAGTCAAAATGGCAACGGCCGGATGCCCGCGCAACTGCTCGGAAGCAATGGTCAAAGATATCGGTGCGGTGGCGGTCGAAGGCGGGAAATGGGAGATTTACGTCGGAGGCGCCGCCGGCGCCCATGTACGTAAGGGCGATATTCTATGCGTGGTTGACAGTCACGAGGATGTTCTCAGATTGTCAGCGCGCTTTATGCAGTATTACCGGGAAAATGCAAAGTATCTGGAGCGCACGTATGGTTTTGTTGAGCGCATTGGCATCGAAAAGATTCGTTCCGTGATTATAGAAGATGCTGAAGGCATCGCGGCCAGGCTCGACGCGGCAATCCAGGCTTCCATAGATGCGTTTGATGATCCATGGAAGCAGGCCTACACAGCTGCTCAGCCCACGGAGTTTGCCTCTCTGCTTCCCGTGATCCAATGAAGACCACTGATCTTGAATTTACGCTCGGCCCCTTGCGCTTAATCCCGCCCGGCGAAGGCCGAAATTTCGAGGTTCTGGGTGAGCGTGTCGCTGTATTTCACACTCGCGCCGGTGAAGTATTTGCGACGCAGGCCCACTGTCCGCACAGAAACGGGCCGCTTGCAGATGGCCTTGTGGGCGGCGGATCAGTGATTTGTCCACTTCACGCCTGGAAGTTCGATCTAACCAGCGGAGAACCGCTCCTCGGATCCTGCAAACTGATCACGTACCCTGTCCGCGTGAGTGCAGACGGCAAGATCGTGCTGACTGTTTGCGTTCCGGAGATGAGGGAAGTAATCAGCTGATCACAACCCGTTCCTCCGCGGAGCCAGACCGAGATTGGGATTCAGATCCGCCGGTTGCTATGCTTCGGGCGAGATGCAACGTCGCGATTTGCTGAAATGTTCTCCGCTGGCTGTGGTTGCGACCGCCGGTCATGTTTCGCTGGTTGAGGCCCAGACTGAGCCTCACGGCGCAGAGGCTGTCTACAACGCCCGCCAGTTTGGGGCGAAAGGCGACGGCAAGACCGTGGATACGCCTGCTATCAACCAGGCGATCGAGACTATGGCGGCGGCGGGCGGCGGGACCCTGGTTTTTCCAGCGGGCACATACATGTGTTTTACGATTCGCCTGAAGTCGGAGGTGGATCTATATCTCTCGCGCGGATGCACGATTCAGGCCGCGGACTCACCTCGACGGGGCGAAACGACCGGCCATCAGGGCGGCACGTATGATGCAGCGGAGCCGAATGGTCCCTGGACCCCATACCAGGATTTCGGGCATAATCACTGGCGCAACTCGTTGTTCTATGCCGAAAATGAGCACGATTTCGGCGTGTTCGGACCCGGTCTCATCTTTGGCAAAGGGCTATCACACGGGCTGAATGATGTGCGCGGTGGCTATAAGGCGTTTGTGGCGGAGCAGCCCGGGGTGGGAAATAAGACGTTCGCCTTGAAGAACTGCCGGAATGTGATTCTCCGTGATTTCAGCGTTCTCAAGGGCGGACACTTTGCGGTGCTCGCGACCGGCGTCGATAACCTCACGCTTGACAATTTGCTGGTCGACACGGACCGGGATGGCTTTGACATTGATTGTTGCCGGAATGTGCGCGTATCCAACTGTACGGTGAACACGCCCTGGGACGATGCGATCTGCCCGAAGTCGAGCTACGCACTCGGGTATCCGCGACCAACGGAAAATGTGACAATCGCCAACAATTACGTCAGTGGCTATTACGAACTCGGGAGCGTCATTGCCGGTACCTGGAAGAAGTATCCGGAGGAGGCTCCCGTAACGCGCAACGGACGGATCAAGTGCGGCACGGAATCCAA
>JAFAUR010000211.1 GCA_019243205.1 Acidobacteriaceae bacterium
TTAGGTTCCCGTTGGCACGATCCCTGCCAGTTGGGCGCAAGCGGCCAGCAACTGGTCCTGCAAAGCAGGACCCCGGGTGGGCCAGCAGACTGACGCTGCTCACAGTGATAGAAGTACTGACCCGTCACGTTGGCCTTAGGATCGTCACTGACTGCCAGCCAGACCTGTGTGCGGTAGCCTTGTTCGAGGTCACCCGTGGCGCGGGGGCCGCCCATCTTCGTGGGCACCCAACCGGGCTCCATAGCGTTCGAGAGCACCTCCGGCCAGAGACGAGCGAAGGCAAAGGCCAGGAGCACGTCGTGAAACTTGGTGTCGGAGTAGGCTCGATTTCCGTTCCAGCGACGGCTTTCCCAGGTGAGGTCCTCCAGGTTCTGCTGACCCTGCCGGTGCAACTCAGAGCTGACGTAGATAAGGCGGCTGGGCCGATGCATCAAGGTGGTGAGGAGGTAGGGCGCCAGGGTGTTGATTTGGAAAACTTGCGGCAATCCGTCGACGGTCAGCTTTCGGCTAGGCTCTTTGTAGCCGATAGCGGCATTATGAATGACGGCGTCAAAGACGCCGAGCTGATTGGCAGCGGCGGCAAGCGCCGAAGTCTCAGCCAAGCTGGCGAAATCTCCTAGGAGGACCGCTTCCGAGCCGGGCAGCTCACAGCGTGTGTGCTCCGCGCGCGGCGCGTTGCGAGCATGCGCCACCACGGTATGTCCTTGCTGGAGGAGAAGTTTTGCCGCCAGAAGACCAAGACCGTCCGAGGAACCGGTAATGAAGACACGCGCCATAAAGAACCCTCATTCTTATTCTTTAGATGAGGGCCACCGGCGAGGTGTTGTAAAGTAAACGTCAAAGCTAATCCAGGCTTGACAGAAACCGGACGAATGGGTTCCTGTGGCCTCTAGAATTTCTTGGAAGCGGGAGAGGCGCTGCAAGACTCTTCCGACCACCCTCTTCGTCGATGTTCAGCAACTCTACAATTCGACCAACACAGGGCACAAATCGATAAGTAACAAAACCCGTTTTTCAGTCCTCGTGGGACTGCTTTCGGCTCTCCTGATTTTCGTACTGGTCAGGGAGCTATGAACACGAGAAATGAGATCGATTGCCTTTGAGCAGGCGAGACAGCGTTAACGGAAAGAAAGAGGGGCAGATCCCTCCTGGTACTCGTGGCCGTACCGCCGAGTGAACTGGCGGTTTGCCCCCGAAGCACCAGAACCGATGATGGCCACAGTACGTCTTAGCCGCGAACCGATTCATAGGTTGTGCGTCACTGGGTAGACGCCAAGCATCTCAATAAACGATAAACGACTGCTCCATGCCCTTCGAACCTCTTCCATCCAATCGACTTCCCCGCCGCGTCTTTCTGCTGATGCCGATCGCCTTCGGGGGCATGGTAGCCCTGTTTTATCGACAGGAGCGAACCCTGCCCGAGGCCGCGCAAGGGGGACTCGGTCCGCCCGTTCCCTTAGTGCTGTTCTCAACGAGCGGAGTCTGCCAAGGGACCCGCCAGGTCCAGAAGCTGCTGCTGACCGAGGCCGAATGGCATCGGCAATTGACATCACTGGAATACGCCATCACCCGTCAGGGAGGAACCGAACTCGCCTTCACGAACCGATACTGGAACCATCACGGGCTGGGCCTGTATCGCTGTGTCTGCTGTGGCAACGCCTTGTTCCGGTCACAGGACAAGTTCAATTCCGGCACGGGTTGGCCCAGTTTCTCCGCGCCGATTGCCCCAGAAAACGTCGACACCCGAATGGATAAGAGTTTGGGCCTACAGCGCAGGGAGGTGTTGTGCCGAAAATGCGACGCCCACTTGGGGCATGTGTTCGACGACGGTCCGCCTCCTTCGGGAGCACGCTATTGTGTGAACTCGGTTGCCTTGCGCTTCACCGCTTCTGTGTAGTGGCAGATGCAAACCGGCTGGAGCGGACACGGACCAAAAGGGCCACCTCTTCCAGCGGCTGGGAATGAGAAATGCCGTCTCACGGTAAAGTGCCTGGCTATTCCTGATTGGAAGCCACTTTACCCTGAGCCCCACTTTACAGCGACAATCTAAGTTCAGTTTCCAGTTGGCCCGTCATACGGTCAAGTGGCACCGAACAGCCCAACTTCCCATTGGCCCAAGATGCGACCGAGATCTGAGGGTGCAGAAACGCACGGCCTGGGCCGCGCCTGTCGAGCAGCTATTTCCTCGTGAGCACGGACGCCAGATGCCGGAGCTCGGATTCCACATCGGCGGGATCGACCACAGTATCCGCGATTTCCTGGCGAAAGAGTTCGCGATATCTCTTGCGAAGCCGGTGAATGGCGACCTTGAGCGCTCCCTCTGAAGTATTCATCTCACCAGCCAGCGAGGCATACGGTGCATCCGACTGCCCGAGAAGGAATACCTTCAAGCGTTCGAAATGCTCTGGGCGGCCGTGCTGAACGAACTCACTCCGCAATCTGTCAACGACTCGGTCGAGCACAGAAAGCGCCCAGCGCCGTTCGAAGATGCGCTCGGGCGTCTCGTCGTTCGCCGGCTCGCGTTGGTAGCGCTCTTCGCCTGACGAGAATGCAAGCGGCACAAGCGCCCCGCCGCCACGTTTATGCGCGCGATTTCGGTCTTCTTCGTCGGCCACAAAGAATTTCAGGGAGGTCAGCAGAAAGGACCGGAACCGGCCCCTTTCCGGATCAGCGCGAGCAAGATATCTCCCTTCGAGCACGCGGACGAAGAACTCCTGCGTGAGATCCTGCGCCTGATCCGTCGGATAACCGCGCCGGCGCAGATAGGCATATAAGGGATACCAGTAATTTTCGCAAAGGGAAACCAGGGCAGACCGGGCTTCTTTCCGCCCTGGGTCGCCGGCAGCGATCACGAGCGTCCATCGCGTCGTCGGGAACTGGGATGGTCCCGGCAGCGTGTGCATAGTCTGGCCGTTTGCCATGGTTCGATCCTCGACGAAATTCCGCTAATCAGGATAAGGAATTTCGACAGAAAAGTTACAGCGACAGCTTTCCATATTCTGCTTTCGCCTTCTTCAAGACCGGGGTTGTCGGATCCGCGTCTTTCCAAAGTGTCAAGAAAGTCTCATAGGCAGCTTTCGCCCTCGCCTTGTCTCCCGACAAAGTGAACACTCTTCCGAGTTGCAAGTGCGCTAATGCGCCGATAGGATCCAGCCCCACGATGCCACGATGATCGAGAATCTTCTGAAACTCAGCCGCCGCTTCCGCATATCGGTGACCCGCCGCGAAAGCCTCGCCGCGCACATAGGCCGAGTGCAAACCGCCCAGGTAATTGTGAAAGTTCAGGCCATTCACCGCCAGCTCATAATGCCGCGCGATTTCGAGGCCCGCCACGCTATCCGGGTATTTCTTCCGTCCTATTAAGGCGATCGCGCGAAGAACCGGCACGTAGCTGAACTTCGCAAAGGTGTCTTCCGGGAAGCGCTTTTCCAGATCGTCGGCGAGCGCCTCCGATCGGGAATAGTCTCCGGCAAGGCCCAGCGCGAAGCCGGCAGCGTATTGGACGTCGCGACCCTTCGAAAGCTCGAGCGCCGCGATGGCGTCTTTTTGCCCCTCAGTAGAATTGCCGAAAGCCGCTTCCCAAACGGCTCGTGCGGCTCGGTAACTCGCTGCGGCCTCGTAGTTCCCCTCCTGCAAGACCAGATCCACGGCCCGGCCGGATGACAGCCGGGCGGCCTCCAAGCGACCGGCACGAGCGAGAGCAATAGATTCCGCATGAGCCATCAAGTGTTCCATTCCATGCTTGCCCCTGGCCAGAGCCACTGCCCGTTCCCTCTGGGCCTGGTCTCCCTTCAACACCGCAATATTGTACTGGAGCACCGGGAAAGTGACTATTTCCACCTTGCGTTCGGCTGCGCGTTGCATAATGCTCTCGGATTCCGGGAAGCGGTCGGTGAAATAATAGGCGGTCACAAGACCGCCGTATCCCGGGTACGAATCGGGTTCGGCCGTGATTGCCTTTTGGCATGCCTCAATCGCTCTGTCATATCGGCCTGTCCCATGAGTAGCAAGGCCGCCTAACAGACCCAGCGGATTGAGGGGATTTGGCTGCTTCCCTCGCGGATAAGTCTGAATCCAC
>JAFAUR010000383.1 GCA_019243205.1 Acidobacteriaceae bacterium
TTTTGCACCGGTTTGCCGCACGATCGCAGCGGCGCTGCCGATATGATCGGGGTGGCCGTGAGTAAGATCAGGTGCTTGAGTTGAGCTAGCGAACGATTAAGCCCGCGTATCGCCCCGAAGGCAGCTGCCTCCTTACCCGGGAAGCCGGCGTCGATAAGCGTCAAGCCGTCGTCGCCCTCGATCAAGAAGGCGTTTGCCATCCCCATCGGAACGAGGTGCACACCTTTTGATCACAAGCTTCACAGCCATAGGCAGGCGAGCGCCGATACAAGCTCATTTCCGAATCCGCTGCCGGATCGGCGTTCACGGCTGTTTCACATTAATATCGAATTGGTCCTTGGAGTGACATTTCTGCAACTTCTTGCGTAACAACACACAATGTGTATGTTTATTCCGAGGCAGATTTGTTCACTCGTCCTAATATTTGGAATAAATAGAAGAGCGCTCGTGTTCTCTCTGTCAGTCACAACATATATCGGAGAGGAAATCTACAGTGCTCCCTTACATAGGTCCCGAGTTCGTTGAAATGCTTAGGAAGCCCGGGTCGGTCGCAGAAACATCGAGCGGCGACGAGCCGCTTGTGCAAATTGTTCGGGATACTCCCAAAGCTCCGGAAGTTCTATATGGAAGATTGCAGCTGGCTTTGTTGAAGCTCTTTATCATCACGTTCCAACTAGCTACCCGTTGGCTCTTGTGACGAATCGGTAGGACAGATCGAACTGGGCAAATAGGCGCCCCGATGTAGGGCTGGCTCCGCACATACGCCGGAACATTCGTGCAAAATGTTGTTGCGTTTTGAAACCGCAGGCTAAAGCGAAATCCAGCACGCGTGCTTCTGGTGCGCACACTCAACCCCGCCGTATCCGCCATCTCGTCTAGGCTTAAGTTATCCTCGGCTTTCGCGTGAATCAGCTCCACGACTTTTCGCAGCCGCGCCGGAGTGAGTCCACCCTGGTACAACGGCAGAGAATGGCCTCTTACCGCATGACGATCGACCCAGGGCCATTGCAAGCGCTTGCTCGACAGAATCCAAAACAGCCGCCCGCTCGGAAACCCGGCAATTCTTTCCGCGTTCACCGCGGTGGCCAGCGCACTTACTCGCTCATCCACTAAGTGCGGTGTCGCGCGCAATTCCACCTGGCCGCCGATTGCTCCGCAGGCTTGCGTTCAGAGCAACATCGGAAATACCGAGGATCAAAATATTTACCTCATCAATACGGACCCATTCTTCTACGTGACGTCGGGGCAGGGCGATTTCGCCCGCAGCATAGGTAAGCGTCGTCATCTCAGACCGCCGAAGCCCCACCTGAATGGAGCCGGGCTGCAGTAGCATCGCGAGATTCTGCTCACGGAACGACTGCATGTGCCGTTCTCCGACAAGTGCAAACGGATACCATGCGACCCCAATCCTTGTCTCCATCCTGTCGGGCTCTTCGATGCGGGCGCCACGATGGACAATGCAGCAAAATTGGACCCACAAGGGCAGTTTTGAACACAACTCAATCAGCGGCCTGCGTTTTCCTGAAGTTAGCAATGGGGACAAGCATGCCCGTACCAACGCGAACAACCAATTCGAGCAGTGAACCTTTTTTCAACATCATGGGACCGATTGTTCAATTCCTCCTGGATCCAGCCGATGCTTCCGGCGCCTTTGTGCTAATCCGCGGAATTCGTTCCAACCAGGTGTTGTGGCACTGTTCACAGCCACGCGGATCCGGAGGTGATTTATGTGTTAAACAGCTCACTAGAGTTCTTGCAGTACAGCGAGCATTCGCGCCATTGGCTAATGGCTCAGTCTGATGAATCATCTGCATACCGGGCGAGATGAAGCAGCTCTACGCAATAGCTCGTCAAAGCCCGCCACGGTGCTTCTCGCAACCACCCCTAATATTTACGAGTTCTTCCGCGAGCTCGCAAGGCCTTTCGAGCCTGATCGGCCGGTCGGGCCGCCAACGCCAGAAGATATGCAACGCTTGCTGACGCTCAGCGCCAAACACAATTATTGGATAGCTTCGCCCGAAGAAAACGCGGCTATCGGTCTGAATGCCCTCTTTGCTCCGGGCGTGCGGGATTAAGAGCGTAAACCGAAACTTCGAGCCGATGCACTTCATCGTAGGAACTGGCGACCTTGCAGGTTCCACGAGCCCCGCTGTTCATCCACGCAGATGCTTCCAGCTGACCTTGTTGTTCGGTATATCAGTTGCTTTGCGAAGGAAAATTTAGTGATCCACCCAGGAATAAAACTGCGCAATTCGTGTTATGCCTCGCGTCGCTACAAATAGTCCGAACGCTCGAAACGCCGAGAAAGACTTTCGCGAGAGCGCTCTACAGCATCTAGACGGATTGTACGGCTATGCTATGACACTGGCACGCAATCAGGCGGAGGCGGAAGATCTCGTCCAGGAGACCTATCTCCGCGCGTTGCAGGCATTCGAGCGGCTTCGGCCTGATAGCAATTTGAAGAGCTGGCTCTTCACCATTTTGCGGAACATCCGGCTGAACCAGGTCCGCGACGGCGTGAGCAAGCCGCCGGTAATGGCGATGGA
>JAFAUR010000402.1 GCA_019243205.1 Acidobacteriaceae bacterium
ACACCCTGGACGAATTTAAGAAAATGGAGCGCTTCAACCCGGACAAGTCGTGGGTGCCTGTTTCCGAGGACGGCCAATAAACGCCTTGGGATAGGACGATGCTGAAGGCCTTGTGGCGGTCCCGCTACAGATCCACATGGGTGCTGAAGAATGGATCGAGCTTAGCCTTATTCTTCACCGAAAGCATGTCTGAGATCCGCTCCATTTCGGATCTGGGAAGCGGCCGGAAAGCCTTCGCCAGCCGGATGTTCTCCTGAATGTGCGCGAGTTGCGGCATGCCGACGACGGCTGCCGTGACTGGCAAGGACAGTGAATAGTACAGAAGCTTTTCCGGCGTGGTCTGATGCAGGAGCGCATCCTGCGCAAAGACCTTCATAGCAAGTACGCCCATCCGCTTACGATTCGCAACCGGCAGCGCCACGGTTTCGAAACTCGGTCGCATTGCCTCATTCGGAACCATACCGCCGGCGCCGCTTTTCATTCCGACTAAGGCCCCGTTCAGAGCCATCTGCGTGCAATCGAAATCATGGCGTTCCAGCGCCGTCTTGAGCACATACGGGTCCGTGTGACTCGTTATGCCAATGAATCGAGTCATTCGCTGGTCGCGCAGTTTCAGGAGCTGGTCCAGCACGCCTCCTTTTGCCTCGATGCGTGCCAGGTCTTCTTCCGTCGTGAGGGAGTGGATGTGGATGAGATCGACCTGCTGCAGCTGCAACGCAGTCAGGCTTTGCTCCACGATTCGCGCGGACTGCTGCCCGTCGCGGTTGCTGAGCTTTGTAGCCACAAATGGCTTATCCGCGCGAGTCTTGATGACTTTGCCGATGCGCAGTTCGCTCAGATGGTCCTTGCCGTAGTCGTCTGAAGTATCGATATAGGAGATGCCGAGGTCGAGCGCCTTTTCAAGAGCCTCCAAGGCCTGTTCTTCATCCTTGTACATCAGGTAGCGGCTTCCTCCGCCCATGGCGAGAATGGACACATCCACGCCCGTCTTGCCGAGCTTCCGCTTTGGGATGGCCGTTCCATCGGCGCTCCCTTTCGAAGCCACAGACGTCGCCAGGCCGCCGATGGCGGTACGTTCAAGAAAACGCCGGCGTGAAATGCTCATACTGACTCCTTGACGTACACCGTATCACCTTGCCTCTCGATGCGCAGGTGCACCCATTGCGATTGCGGATGACAGTTTGGATGCGTCGAGACGGCTCGCTCAGTCGTCGCGAACGTCAAAGATGCGCGCCGCGCCAGTTCTGCGTCTTATCGAGCGGTCGCAGTATGGCTATCATCGTTTCTGTCCTTTTCATCTCCGAATTGCCATGACTACACGGTTCGATGCAATCATCATAGGCGCCGGCCAGGCCGGGCCGTCACTCGCCGGAAGGCTGACGAGCGCGGGGTGGACGGTAGCTGTTATTGAACGGAAATTGATGGGCGGTACGTGTGTGAATACGGGCTGCACCCCAACTAAAACGCTGGTCGCGAGCGCATATGCAGCCCACCTCGCCCGCCGTGGCGCCGATTACGGAGTGAAGATTCAAGCCCCCGTGACCGTCGACTTGAAAGCGGCGATGGCCCGTAAGGACGCCGTCGTCAGTAATTCCAGGAACGGTCTCGAGAAATGGCTCGCAGGAATGAAAGGTTGCACGGTCTTTCGCGGCCAAGCGCGCTTCGAATCGTCCTCCAGTGTGCGGATGGGCGACGACCTGTTGACGGCGGGCAAAGTGTTTATTAATGTCGGCGGACGTGCCACCGCGGGCATCTCCGGCGCGGATCAGGTGCCTTATCTGAATAACAGGTCCATCCTCGAGCTCCAAGAGCTGCCTGAGCACCTCATCGTCGTTGGAGGCAGCTATGTCGGCCTCGAATTTGCGCAAATCTTCCGGCGCTTCGGCAGCGACGTTACCGTAATCGAAAAAGGTCCGCGCCTGGTCGCTCACGAAGACGAAGACACATCCGACTGCATCAGGAGCTTTCTGGAAGCGGAAGGTATCAAGGTGCGAATGAATGCGGAGTGCATCCATTTGGAGCAACGGAATGGAACGATAACTGCCGGCGTGAACTGCGAAACGGGTGAACCGGAAGTAATCGGTTCCCATGTCTTGCTTGCAGTCGGACGCCGGCCTAACACGGACGATCTCGGCCTCGAAAAGGCAGGAATCGAGCAGCGTAACGGCTACATCGTCGTGGACGACCAGTTACGGACCAGTGTTCCGAGCGTTTGGGCGCTCGGCGATTGTAACGGGAAGGGCGCATTCACACATACCTCTTACAACGATTTCGAGATCGTGGCAGCGAATCTCCTCGACGGCGATTCGCGGCGCGTGAGCGATCGAATCCTCACCTACGCTCTGTACACGGATCCGCCTTTAGGACGCGCCGGGCTGACGGAGACAGAGGTCAGGAAATCCGGCAAGCCTGCGCTGATTGGCAAACGGCCGATGACCCGAGTGAGCCGCGCCATCGAGAAGGGCGAGACACAAGGATTTATGAAAGTGCTCGTGGACGCCGAAAGTAAAAAGATTCTCGGCGCCGGAATTCTTGGAACTGGCGGCGACGAAGCGATTCAGTCGATTCTCGATGTGATGTACACGGGGTCTCCATATACCGTCATTCAGCGCGCCATGCATATCCATCCGACCGTGTCGGAACTGATACCTACCGTGTTCGGCGAACTAAGCCCACTGCGATGAGACTGCGGTAAATCAGCGATTGCCAACATGCTGCAACTGTTTAGCGGCGGCGCTCTTGAGTTCGGCACTGGTTGCAAGCGTTTCGCAGATTGTTAGAACTGGCCATTTAGGCTCGCGCACGGCGCGAGGAAAGGCAGATCACGCCAGTAAGGTCATACAACGAGTTTCGATGGGATTATGAATAATGCGTTCCAGGCGACTGCAATTCTGGGGTCGTTTCAGCAATTACCTGGGGTCTTTGCCGAATCAGCATGAATACAAGAAAAGTAGCGAGCGTTGTAACCAGGCTCGCGCCGATCACGATGGGTGCGAAAGAATAATGGTCTGCGATCCGACCGATTATGACGGTCGAGACGATTGTCCCAAGGCCCGCGGCGGCGCCGCTCATTCCGCTTACGGTCGCGACGGTTTCGGGTGGATAGAGATCGGCAGGAAACGTAAGCACGATAGTCGACCAGGCGGAGTAAGAAAATGTGGCTACCGCAAACATAGCGATAATCGCGGAAAACCGTGCCACCGCAACCGTTGGGATTAGCATCAGCATGCCGGCTCCTGCGAGCGCAATCACCAGTTTGCGAGCCTTCAATAATGGCCAGCCGCGTTTAACGCAATAACTTGACAGCCCCCCACCCGCGAAGTTCCCCAGATCCGCCGCAAGAAAGGGAACCCAGAAGCCGAGCAACGTGTTCTCCAGGTTGAAGCCTCTCGAGACGAGGTAGATCGCGAACCAGTCCGTGATAAAAAACCACACGGGATCCGTGAATCCCTTTCCCAGTACGATTCCCCAGGTTTCCGGTCTCCTCATCAAAGACGTCCAGGACACATTGGATCTGCCGACCGGGACTCGACTGCCTTCCTGATCGTGCGGCGGCCTGTACAGTGCATGCCACGCCGCCAGCCAGCCCAGACCAAGCGTGCCAGTTATCAGGAATGCCGGTCTCCAGGTTCGAAACGTCGAATACAACCAGATCACCAGAAAGGGTGCGATGGCCCCGCCCACGGCGGAGCCACTGTCAAACATGGCTACTGCTAACGCCCTCTCCGATTTCGGGAACCATTCGGAAACTGTTTTGGTTGCGCCTGGCCAGTTCCCGCCTTCTCCCGCGCCAAGCAAGAAACGGCAAACCGCAAAGCTCTTCAACCCGATCGCGAGGGAACTCGCCATCGCGGCGATCGAATACCACAGGACGGCTAGCGAGAGCCCGCGCTTGGTTCCCATAGCATCCAGCACGCGCCCGGCAATCAACTGGAAAATCGCGTACGCCAAACGAAATGCCACGATCACCAAAGCGAAGTCGGAGTTCGACCATTTGAACTCGACCTTGAGGTATGGCGCGAGCACGCTAAGAGTTTGCCGGTCAATGTAGTTAATGATCGTCGACGCTAGTAGAAGAATCGCAATCCACCAGCGAAACGGCACGCGTGCTAATCGCATCGATCTCATTTATCGGCTGAGAGGATGGACCGTCAGCGGTCGTGATCACTTACACGGCGCCAAGCCCGAGCTTGTCTAAGTGGGCTGTTTCTACGGTGCCATCCTTTACCTGGAAAAGGCCAGGGAAGCGGCTGGCCCACGCCTGATTTGCGTTTGGCATGTATTGCCGCGCATTTCCTTCAATGGCTTGCACGCCTGGAACGTGTGCTGCGAGAGACGCTGACTGAATGAACGAAGCCCCAGGGCAGGTAAGGTCTTGGACACACAGGAACATTTTGTGATACTCCGCAACCGGAGCGATGATCATCATGTCGCTCTGGCCTTTGCAGGCCTTTAATGCCGCACCGGTATAACCTAGTTCGCGCGCAAGCATCAATGCGTCGATGCCTGTTAGCGCTTCATCGATCACCACAGGTACGAGCTTGGCCGCGGCGGCAACACTCTGGCGGTGTGTTTCCATATCGCGCGAAAACGGCTGCTCAATATATTGGATTCGATGGAAACTTTCAGGGGCCCTTTCCTTGATGCGCTTGATGAAATCCAAAAAATATTCGATATTTGGACACTTCTCATTAAAATCGAGCGAGTACACCCAACTAGTAACGCCGCGCTTCTTCTGAGTCTCCGTCGTTACGCGATCAATTCGAAGTACCCGTTCGACATCCCACTGCAGATCGTTGCCGTTGAGTTTGATTTTGAGGTGAGTTAAGCCGTCGTGGTTTATCCATTCAGGCAGAGTTTCCGGCAGCCCGTCGTTGACGCGTTTCGTTATATCAGAATCCTCAATCGGGTCAACTGCCGATACAAGGTGATATAGCGGCATGCGCGGCTTCGGCTCTTTTAAGAGGAAGCGATCGGGATACATACCACGAAAGCCAGAACCCGCGTAGTAGGACAAGTCGTGCGTCATGAACTCCGGGCCATACGTGTAATAGCAATTCAGATTGTGAACTTTGCCAAAGGCATCATGCACGGCGGCATCAAATGCGCTAGTTGTCACTAGAGCGCAAAGCTTCGGAATGGGTTCACTAAGATGTAATTCGTTAGAAACCTGAGAGGCTGCTTTCAGGTACTCGGGTTGAAGAGTCCAATTGATGTCGATCGGATGGCCAGACACCTTGGAATCTGCAGTAATCTTGCAGATCTTTGACGCCAACGCTTTCATGGCGCCCAAAGTAGTCTCGTAGTTCATCGTGTGAGAGGGAAACGCCCAAACGTTACCCATCGGCATCGAACCGAAGCCCTTTGCAACCTGGCCGCCCACGGTTCGGACCGTGCAGCGAACGTTGATGATCGTTGCCCGATCCAAAACTGTCCCGCCAAATTTAATCGGGACGCGGTATTTGTAGTCCTCGTATTCCAAGGACATCTCTTCGACGCGGATGTCAGTGCGTCGCGAACTTTGAGTTGCCAGAAGGCCGGAAATCCGCGGAATGACTGTCGCAGCACCCAAGCCTAGAGAACAACGCCCTAATTTCTTTCCGAAGTCTCGACGATTCATTTTGACCATCTTCCACTCTTGACAGGTAGTGCTAGCTACCCTATGATCCAAACTAAACTGTTATATCAGTGAAATGCAGTGCTACGCAATCCTGGGATGACAGGTCCCTGCAAGTAAAGGAACCCGATGAGAAGGCGTGAATTCATCATAGGTGTCGCGGCCTCGGCAGCTGCCGCGGGTGCTCGTTCGGCCGACGCGCAGCCCGAGCCGATTTTTTGTTTCTTTTCCAAACACTTGCCGGAATTGGGATACAACGAACTGGGCCGCACGTTGAAAGATGCCGGATTCGATGGCGTGGATCTCACCGTCCGCAAGGGAGGGCATGTACTGCCCGAACGCGTGCGGGAAGATCTTCCGAGAGCAATCGATGCGATCCAGTCTCATGGACTCCGTGTACCTATGATTACGACCGAGTTGACGTCGCCCTCGGATCCAAGTGCACGTCCAATCCTCGAGACCGCTGCACGTCTCAAAATTCCTTTTTTTAAGCTCGGTTACTGGCCATATAAGACAGACGTATTGGCGAGTCTTCGGAACGCAGGTAGCGATTTGCGCGGCCTGGTTGCGATGGCCAGAGAATACGGGATTGTGGCCGGTTTTCACAACCATCCTCGAAATGTCGGGTTGGCGTTTTGGGATACGCATCAGATCATCCAGGATCTCGATCCCAGATGGGTCGGCTATTACTACGATGCGAATAATGCGACTGAGGAAGGCGCCATTCGAGGTTGGGAAGTCGGGCTTAGGCTCGCTTGCGCAAGACTAAAAATGGCGGCCTGCAAAGATTTTTACTGGGAAAAGAGCGTTGGACAATCCAGGCCTGTCGAGTGCCCGCTCGGTGACGGTGTCGTGAATTGGCCGGCAGTATTCAAAGCGTTTGTAGCTGCCGGGTTCAACGGCCCCATATCGATTCATCAGGAATACAAAGCGTCCGACCGGGTAACTGCTGCTCACAACGATCTTCAGTTCGCACGAAAACAACTACTTACTGCCCGCTCAGCTTAAATGCGCAATGATCTGTAAACACCCAGGACAGAGTCTAATAAGAAGGTTTGGGATTTGTGCCGTCGCTGGCGCTGTGTACCTTTTCCACGCACTGCCGGCCATTGCCCAAAGCGCCGATACAGTTTATTACAACGGCAAGATCATCACCATGTGGGATCAACATCCTACCGTCGAGGCCGTTGCGGTGCAAGGTGACCGGTTCATTGCCGTCGGCAGCAATATCGATGTTCTGAAGACCGCAGACGCTAAGACGCGAAAGATCGATCTACACGGCGAATGTGTAGTGCCAGGCTTGATTGCGGGCCATGTCCATCCGATTATGGCCGGGCTCAGCGAAATCGACGGACCGGTTCCGGTATTTCATTCTGTTCCTGAGATACAAGCGTACATCCGCGACCAGGCAAAGAAGGTTCCAGCGGGACAGATCATTTTCGTTCCTAAGGTGTATGCAACGCGTTTGGCGGAGCATCGCTACCCGACCCGGCAGGAAATCGACGAAGCCTCCGGTGGCCGCGAAGCGGTGGTGGACAACGGCTACGCTTCCGTATTGAATTCAGCTCTGCTCAGCCGTCTTCACATCAGTCGAGATACGCCTCAGCCGGCGGACGGGCGTGTAGTTAAAGATGCGAACGGCGAGCCCACAGGATTGGTTCTAGGCGCGCCGGAGCTTCTCGGCAAGGTGCGTCAGTCTCGACCGGTCACAGCAGAGGACCGCATATGGGCGCTCAACAGCATGTTGCAGCACTACAATGCAGTTGGCTTTACCAGTATCATTGACCGCCTGGAAGGGCCTGAGGGTTTTCGCGCTTACCAAACCCTTCACGACGCCGGCAAATTAACCGTTCGCAGCAACGTTACTTACCTTATCGCAGCCCAAGGAACTCCGGCCGATGTACGCAAAGAGATTGAGCAGATCCCGTTTGTGACTGGGTGGGGAGACAAATGGTTCCGGGTTGGCTCTTTGAAGGCGGTCGTAGACGGCGGCATTCTTATTGGGACGGCCTACCTGCGTGAGGAATATGGCCCGCACACGCAGATCTATGGGTTCGTGGAGCCTGGCTACCGTGGTGTGCTCTATGTGCCGCGCGAGAATGTCTTTGCGATGGCTCAGGACGCCGATGAACTCGGTTGGCAGATGACGTCGCATGTCACGGGTGGTGGCTCGCTGGACATCCTACTGGATGCCTATGAAGCCGCGAATCGCATAAAACCAATCACAGAACGCCGCTTTGTAGCCACCCACGCGAATTTCCCGAACAAGCAAGCGATCGAGCGCGCAAAGAAATTGGGCGTCGTGTTTGATGTTCAGCCAGCTTGGCTGTATTTTGACGGCCCTGCGATCAAGGACGTGTTCGGACCGGAGCGCATGAAAGATTTTCTACCGCTACGTTCCTTGCTGGAT
>JAFAUR010000472.1 GCA_019243205.1 Acidobacteriaceae bacterium
CAGCAGATCGGCCCAGACAGGGCCTGATTACAGACTTCCTTTCGATGTCCGTTTCCGGACGGGAGAGATCAGAACCGGACAACCCACGATTGCCGCTGCTTGCGTGCTATGAATTCCAGTGGGGAGGAAACGCGGCACTCTGCTTGCCTGACGTAAAAGGATGTACTCGCTCGACCAGGATTTCCGTTATGCAGTTCGGCAGTTGCGCCGCGCGCCCATTTTCACACTGGCTGCCGCAGCAACTCTGGCGGTCGGGATAGGCGCGAACACCGCGATTTTCTCGTTGCTGTACCAGGCGCTGCTACGATCACTCCCGGTTCAGGAGCCCGAACACCTGGTGGAGTTTCGCTTTGGAGGATCCAATCCGGGCCATACGCACTCGGAAGGCGGCGACACGCCTGACGCACATGCGTACTTCTCGTATCCTATGTATCTCGACCTGCGTGATCGCTTCCCGGCCTTCAGCGGTGTCATCGCATTCTCCACTGCCCAGGTCGGCTTCACCTGGAACAACAGGTCTGAGCCTATGCCCGCGGAACTGGTTAGCGGCAACTATTTTTCCGTCCTCGGTGTCGGGCCAGGGCTGGGCAGGGTGCTCGTGCCCGATGACGACACGCTCAAGGATGGCAACCCTGTGGCCGTGCTCAGTTACGCATATTGGTCGAGCCATTTAGGGCGGGATCCCCGCATACTCAATCAAACGGTGACTATCAACGGTGCTCCGTTTACGATCGTTGGTGTCGCGAAGCAGGGTTTCTCGAGCGCTATTTGGGGCACCACTCCCGACGTTTTTGTTCCCATGAGCATGAAGCGGGAGGTCACGCCTGCCTGGGATGATCTCGAAGACCGGCGCTCGCAATGGCTCAACATCATCGGTCGTCTGAAAGCAGGCGAGTCCCGTGCGCAGGTCGAATCCATGATCAATCCGATCTGGTATGCGATCCGGTCGGAGGAATTCAAGCAGCTGAAGTCTCAAACTCCGCGTGTTCGGGAGGCGTTTCTCGGCAAGACGCGTCTCATGCTGTTTGACGGCGCAAAGGGTTTCTCCCCGATGCGTGGCGATTTGCAGACCCCGATGATCGTGATCATGGGAATGGTCGTTCTCGTCCTTGCGATGGCGTGCGTCAACACTGCGAGTCTGCTTCTGGTTCGCGCGGCGGGGCGTGTGCGTGAGTTCTCAATGCGCTACGCGCTCGGTGCAAGCCGTGGGCGCGTTCTCCGGCAGCTAATGATAGAAGGTATCCTGCTTGGATCGGTGGGTGCGATTTTAGGCGTGCTTCTCGCTCCACGGATTCTGACGGTTCTGACCATCTGGATTTCGAATGGAAGCTCGGAGACGCCGTTCACGACATCTCTCGACGCGACGGTCCTCGGGTTCACGGTTGCGGCGACACTCCTGGTGAGCATGCTGTTCAGCCTGGCTCCCGCAGCTCAGTTCTGGCAACCCGATCTCCTCGAAGCGATGCGACGACATGGATCCACAACCGGAGCGGGCGGCGCATTGAATTTCCGGCGGACCTGCGTCATGTTGCAGATCGGTTTAAGCCTTTTGCTGCTGGTTGCTGCCGGGTTATTCGTTCGCACGATCCGCAATCTGCGCACGGCAGATACAGGGTTGCAAACGGACCAATTGGTGACGTTCCAGATCAATCCACAATTTTCCGGATACAATTCGGCGCAGTCGATAGCAGTCCGCGAGCGAATTCTCGCTGCCGTTTCCACGATCCCCGGAGTTCGCTCGGTAGCAGCCACTTCCGATCCGGAACTAGACGACGATACGACAGGTGGAAACATCAGTATTGCGGGTTATCGGGAGAAGGAAGAGGAAGACATGCAGGCGGAACTTCCGTTCGTTACTCCCGGTTATTTTTCGACGCTTGGAATTCCGTTACTTGTGGGCCGGGAGTTCACGCCCGCAGATGCAGGGAGTAGCGCGAAAGTAGCGATAGTGAATGAGTTATTCGCCCGGCATTACTTTGGCTCGGCGCGCAATGCGATGGGACACTACGTCGGTCCTGGCCGCGATCCGCAGTCAATGATTGTGGGAGTGGTGAAGAACTCCCATCACGCCAACCCGCGGGATCCAGTAGTTCGTACCTTTTTTCGTCCGGCCCTGCAGATGGGCACTAATTCCGGATCGCCTGCCGGCTTCGCTTTCTACGTGCGAACTTCGATGCCGTCCGCGTCGACTATCAATCTGCTTCGGCAAACGATTCACAAGTGCGATCCGAAGCTGGTAATGGACCACCTGCGCACGATGAATGCGCAGATTGAGAAGACGCTCCTCACGCCGCGTGTGGTGGCAATGCTAGCTTCGAGTTTCGGAGTTGTTGCAACACTGCTCGCCGCAATCGGCCTCTACGGTGTTCTCGCCTACGTCACCGCCCAGCGCACACGCGAAATCGGCATCCGCATGGCGGTAGGCGCTCAGCCGCTGGCGGTCGCCAAGCTCATTCTTCGCGAAGTGCTCGTCTTGACCGCAGTGAGCCTGGTCTTCGCGATACCCTCTTCTTTGCTGTTGGCTCGAGTATTGCGCAGCCAGCTGTTCAATGTTTCCGCCACGGATTTGTCGACCTATGCCGGATCGATTCTCATCGTGACAGCGGTTGCCGTGTTAGCGTCTGCCCTACCCGCGAGGCGCGCTGCAACCGTTGATCCGACCGAAGCTCTACGCGCGGAGTAAGGACTGCGCCTTGAAAACCCGGCATCCGTTTTCCCAGGTGATCTGCCGAAAGATTTCCGGTGACGTGAGGCCTTGCAGCAGTCCTAAGGTTTCGCGAGCGACGCATTTGCCCGCGAGCCGGCTGGCTTCCGGGTTGTTCCCCTGCGAAACGCCTGCGCCTTTGCCGTTTGAGCAACTGCAATCGCTGCCGAAAATGAGCTTTTGCCTATGACGCAGAATGAAATCGCGCGAGAAATCCTGGTCACGTGAAAGCGCATTGTTTCCCGAGTTCGCCGACATGTCGGCATAGAAATTCGGGAATTCCGAAAGAAATCTGTCGGTAAGCCCGCCCGGCTTCACCGGCCCGGATGGATATCCGCGGTCCGTGGGAACAACCGCACTGATGTGCGCCCAAAACAAATCTCCGTGCCCAATGAAAGTAGTTCGCTTGTACTCCCGAAGAATGTTGTCGAACTGCGGGTATCCGGTGTTGTACGGAAGCTCTCCCGGAAAATGCGGAAAGTTCTGGATGTGCATCATCACCGGTACCTGCAGCTCCGCGCAGAGATCGTAGACGCGGCGCATCTCGCTCGAATCGAGCGCGAGAT
>JAFAUR010000500.1 GCA_019243205.1 Acidobacteriaceae bacterium
CAATTTGAACTGGCCGGTGTCAGTGCTCGGAAAGAAATCCTGACCGAGGAACGGAACGAGCACAAAGGCGCTTAGACAGATGAGGAGAAAAACCGGCACGAACAGTTTCCGCCGGTAGACAAGGGTCGTAAGAACGGCCAGGTACTGAACACGAATGCGCTCGAAGACACGTTCGAAGGCCCTTTGAAACAGAATGAAAGGGTTGCGCGTGCGTTTTCCATGTTGCTTCGCGCGCAACAGGTACATCGCAAGCGTCGGCACCAGCGTCCGCGATAGCACGTAAGAAGCAAGCATCGCGAATACGACCGCTTCGGCGAGTGGCACGAAAAGGAACTTCGCTACACCGCTCAAAAAGAACATCGGAAGAAAGACGATACAGATGCAGAGGGTGGAAACGAGCGCCGGCACTGATATCTGGGCGGCGCCTTCGAAAATCGCGTCATGCAGCGGGCGGCGTTCTTCCAGATATCGCTCAATGTTTTCGATGGTGACCGTCGCATCATCGACCAGAATGCCTACAGCGAGCGCAAGGCCTCCGAGCGTCATGATGTTGATCGTTTCGTGCAGCGCGCTGAGAATGCAGACCGAGGTCAGAATTGAAAGCGGAATTGAGACTGCAATGATCAGCGTGCTGCGCCAGCTGCCGAGGAACAACAGGATCATCAATCCGGTGAGGCAGGCGGCGATCACGGCTTCACGGATCACGCCGTTGATGGCCGCGCGGACGAAGATGGATTGATCGGCCAGCGGCTGAATCCGCAGACTTGGCGGAAGCGTCGCTGCCACGCGGGGAAGGATTTTCTTGATCCCGGCAACGACGTCGAGAGTGGAGGCACTGCCCGCTTTGAGGATGCTCACCAGAACACCGCGCTGCCCGTCGCGGCGGATGATGTTCGTCTGGGGTGAAAATCCGTTACGAACATTCGCGACGTCGCGCACGTAGACGGTCGAGTTTCCCACGACTTTCACCGGAAAATCGTTTATCTCAGCGATCTTCTTCGGGCTGTAGTTCATGTCGACGTCGTACTCGAACTGGCCGATTTTCGCTGTACCCGACGGAAGAATCAGGTTCTGATTGCTTACGGCAGTGACAATGTCGAAAGGCGCAAGACCCTTTGCTTGCAGCTCGGCGGGATTCAGGTCGATCATGATCTGGCGCTGCTTCCCGCCATACGGATAAGGAACCACCGCACCCGGAACAGTCACCAGCTGAGTGCGCAGAAAGTTCAACGCAATGTCGTTCAGATCCTGCTCTTGCAGACCTTTACCCGAGAGCGCCAGCTGAAGAATCGGTACGCTCGAAGCGCTATAGCTGAGAACGATGGGCGGATTGATGCCTGGGGGCATCTGCTTAGTGATGGTCTGCGAGACCGCTGTGACTTGTGCAACGCCCGTGGTCGCATTGGCATACGGTTGAAGGAAAATCTTGATCACCGCTGTGCCGTTTAGTGTCGTCGATTCAATATGTTCGATGTCGTTGACAGTAGTCGTCAGAACGCGTTCATATACCGACGTGATTCGGCCCTCGAACTCTTCAGCATTCAGGCCGGTGTAGGTCCAAATGACGGAGATTACGGGGATATTGATGTTCGGGAAAATGTCCGTCGGCGTTCTGAGAATGACGATGGGGCTAATCAGCAGGATCAGCAGGGCCAGCACAATGAAGGTATACGGCCGGGACAGCGCAACTCGGACGATCCACATTCAGTTAATCGGATAATTTACGGTACTACAAAGTTTCGAAAATCTGCAACGATTGTCATGGTCGACGTATCAGAGGAACAGTGGCGCAAGTTTTGAAGTTCGCTGAGGCACAGAGGGACGCCCCCGAGGTGACAGCCCCGCGGGGGCGCGGACGTCCCAGAGATGAAGAGGCGAAGGAGCGGATTCTGGCTGCCGCGCTCGAGGCAGTGGAGGAGCTAGGGTTTTCGACAGCCAGCATAGACGCGATCGCGGACCGCGCGGGAGCGAGCAAGGCCACAATCTATAGATGGTGGCCGAATAAGGCAGCATTGCTGATCGAAGCTCTGCGCGATGAAGTCGCGCATGAGGTGCCATTTCCCAGTACCGGCGACTTGCATGAAGACATTCGCCTGCAGCTCCGGAACTTCATCAGACTGCTGACTGGCCGCCGCGGCCGCCTGTTTAAGGCCTTCATTTCCGCAGCCCAGAACGATGACGAAGTCGCGATGGCCTTTCGGTCCGTATGGATCGCGCCGAGAAGGTTGGAAGCTAAACGTGTGCTGGAAGGCCATCTCCACACCGGACAATTACCGGAAGACGCCGACCTGGATTTGATTCTCGACATGCTGTACGGTCCCTTGTACTTCCGGCTCCTCGCGGGACATGCCGGTTTATGCGACAAGGTCGCCGATTCGATCGCCTCGGTGGCGCTCCGCGGGATCTCTCCCCGGCTGTCAGTAACGGACGGGTAAACAGTTCGTTCGTAGAAATAGCTCGCCAGATATACTCGCATCAGTCCAGAATTCAGTTGAGGACTTAGATGACAACCGAGGCTGCTCATCCACCCGTCCATGACCTGAAACGCGGGATCGTCCTGATCACCATTGCGTTCCTGTTTTCCGCCATCATGAGTGCGTTCAGCAAAGCGGCCGCCGGCGTCCCTCCGCTTTTGCTGCTCTTTTTTCAATATTCGATCAGCTTCTTGGTTTTCGTACCGTTAACTGTCAACGCGGGCCCTCAGATACTCAAGACCGATCACCTGTTTCTCCACGTCTTCCGCAGCCTTGCGGGATCCTGTTGTCAACTGCTGTTTTTCGTCGCCGTGAAGTCGCTGCCGCTGATGGATGCAGTGCTGCTGACAAACGCGGCACCACTTTTCATTCCGTTGATCGTTTATGTCTGGTTCCGTAAAAGCGTGCAACCCATCGTTTGGCTGAGCCTTTTCATCGGCCTGATTGGAATTGTGCTGATCATCAATCCCGGGCGACAGATGTTTCAGAATCCGTCCTCACTGATTGCGCTCGGGGCCGGATTATGCTCGGCACTTGCCCTGGTCGCGACGAACAAGCTATCGGAAACCGAGCCCCCGACCCGCATCTTGTTCTACAACTTTGGGATCTCCACGCTCCTGCTGATACCGGTTTGCCTTGCGGCCTGGCGGCCGCCAAGTATGAGGGAATGGCTACTGGTACTGGCCGTCGGCGCCTTCTACGCGGCGACACAGTATTTCATCATCCTGGCTTATCGGTACGCTAACGCGGTAGAAACCTCTCCGTTCAACTATACGGTGGTGATTTTCTCTGGGTTGCTGGGCTGGATCTTCTTTGGGAACATCCCGGCTCCGGCCGCCATTCTCGGCACTCTGCTCATCTGCGCAGGCGGCATTCTCAGTACGCGCGCAGGGCACCGCGAGGGACTCGGTCATCCGTTTGGCACCGGACACTGGAGTCACTGATGGCGCTTGAGACCGCACGCACAGCCTACGTCGTGAAACCGCCTCGATCATCGGAGCTCTATTGACGAAGCACGAGGAACGGGCTAATATGGCGTTATGCGACATGTCATCAGTAACAATATCGACGCTGCCCGGCCTCTGACAGAGCCCGTTTTTTTAATCCTCACCGGCCTGGCCGATCAGCCGCGACATGGGTACGCGCTCATGCAGGAGATTGAGCAACTCAGCAATGGACGCGTGATTTTGAGCACAGGTACGCTCTACGGCGCGCTGCGGCGGCTTCTGGAACAGGGCTGGATCGAGCGTTTCGCGCAGGAAGACACATCGCGAGAAAAGCAAGCGTACCGCTTGACGCGCGAAGGCCGCCGGCAGCTGCAGGCAGAAGTCGAGCGTATGCGCCAGGTGACACGGTTGGCGGCAGCGCGCCTGAAAGGCAGTGAGGTGTAAGCGATGACGCAGCTATATCGCGCGATTGTCGCCATGTATCCGGAGAAATACCGCGATCTGTTTGCCGCGGAGATGCAGACGACTTATAACGAAGCTGCAGCAAATGCGAAACGGAAGGGAGCGATGGCGAACGTGAGATTTGTGGTTCGGGAGTGGGTCGGAGCGGCTCTAGGACTTTTGCAAGAACGCCTGGCGAGTTGGACTGGGGGCGACAGCTACATGGCAGAATCGCTGGCCGAAATCGAAACTGCCGAGCCATTCACGGATGTAAGCGATCTCCAGCGGCGGCTGCGTCTTTTGATCCAAGGGATCGAGTGGGCTATCGCGCATCACGACTTCGTGAAAGCCCGCCTGTATTGCGAACGGGAACGCGTAATCCGAAGAAGGCTCGAAATGCTGTTATGCGATCCTTTCCAGGAACTCAGTTGATAAATGACGGTCCGTCTTCGCCAATGGGCTGACCGGGCGGCGGCTCAAGTGGTTTCGGCAACTCAAGTTGATCCGGTGTCTTTTCGAACGTTTCGATCAGATGAAGCGAGTAAGGATCCGCGGATCCCTTAATTTTTTCGATCGCACTCAGAGCAACCGATCGAACGGCAGGCGGAGCGCTTCCATCGAGCGCAAGACCGATCAGATGAATGAGCACAACACTGTTCACGCGGCGGGCTACCTGACCGTCCAGACCCGGCGGAACCGGCTTTTCCCAAGTTGCAGCCAGTAAAGTGTCGACCACTTCTTCGAGGCCGGGATTGTCGTTTTGGCGAGCGTGATACTCAACCAGGCGCGCAGCCCGCTGGGGATTGAGCATGAGGCCGACCGTTAGATTCGAAGCCGCTTCCGCCCCGGCGAGCGGATCGAACGTAAGGCCCGTTCGGGAGGGAAACGTTTCTTCTGTTCGCGGATAGGCCGGCGGGCGAGGCGGAATCAGATTCAGAATGCGCTCGGAGATCGTCAGGTTCGCAGGACTGATGGTATCGAGCAATGCTTTGAGTGCGCGCCGCTGTTCCGCCGCGGGCACAATTTTCGTGACCTGCTGGCCGTCGCCGCGGAGAGCGTACGTATATTGGTTTCCGCCAAGAACCTTACTGGCGGCTTCCGTTTGGTAGCGGTGGAGGAAATACAAAGGCACCAGCACTTCATCGAGCGTCGCCATGGGAGCGCCGAGTTCGATGTTGTTCTCGCCGAATCGGTCGAGCGCGATGGAACGGATCTTCAACAGCCGTTCGAGCTCGTCTACTGCATTCGGTCCGTTGTCCCAGAGATGCGATTGCGGATGCGCGCTGCCGGGCGGGCGGCTGTCTGCATCGGTAATGAAAGTCAGCCCGTGCGCCGCCGCGTCGGTAATGATTTTATCGAGCTGCTGGTCTTCGTTCGTCCCCGGCGAAAACTGCCGGTACCCCCAATTGATACTGACCTTGTCCCACGCTCCGATACCGACGGCATAGGCGTGCGAGAGGTCGAAATTGTTATCGGAATCGAGCCCGATCCACGGACCCGGATAATCCATTACTGATGCACGATCGCGGGTGCTCGCGATGTAGTTGTGTTGAAGCCCGAGAGTGTGGCCGACTTCGTGCGCCGCAAGCTGCCGAAGCCTGGCGTAAACAGCATCGGTGAGCAACTTGGTCGTGTCGTGGCCGGGGACATGAGGAGCCATCAGCCCCTCGAAGATCAGGTAATCCTGGTGCTCGCGAAGAGAGCCTAGGGAAACGACTCCCTTGATAATTTCACCCGTGCGGGGATCGACAATCGAGTTGCCGTACGACCATCCGCGCGTCGATCGATGGACCCATTGAATGATGTTGTACCGGACATCCATGGGATCCGCATCGGTAGGCAACACTTTCACCTGGAACCCATTGTGGAAGCCGGCCGCTTCAAACGCCTGATTCCACCAGCTCGCTCCTTCAATCAGCGCTTGGCGGATCGGCCGTGGGGCACCGGGGTCGACGTAATAGACGATCGGCTGGACGGGATCACTGATGGCGGCTGAGGGGTCTTTTTTCTCGAGTCGACGGCGAGCGATGTAACGGGTCATTACGGGTTTGTCCACGGGAGCTGAGAAATCCATGAACTCGGTTGCAAAATAGCCGGCGCGAGGATCCTGCAAACGTGGCTGGTATCCCGGCTCGGGAAGCGCGACGAAGGATTGGTGTTCGCGTACCGTGATGGCTTCGGGCGATGGCGTGACCTCGCGCACAAGAGCCCCCGTCGGTTCGCCTGTCAGGGTCAGTGTAGTTTCTACTTCCGTGTTACGTGGAAATCCCTTCGTCAACGGCAGATAAAAAGCGGTTCGCGTGGCATCGACTCGGTACGTCCCCTGCTTCTGTCGAGCGATCCGCTCCGATACGCGCGCTGCATCACGGAGGAAAAAATTGGTGGCATCGACCAGTACTCGCCCGTTCTCCTCCGCGGCAACTTCAAATCCCCAAAGCGTCGAGCGGGCGAACGAGTCGCGTTCAGCCCGGCGCTCGGCCGGATCGTTGGCGGTAGCGCGAAAACGATAGTTGGATTCAATGAGCAGAACCTTCGGCCCGGACCGCTGGAACTCCACAACCACTGCCGGGTTCATGCTGCCGCGATCCAACCCCAATTCATTCGAGCCAACCCCAGCTGAAAGCGCCGTGATGTACAGGAACTCGCGGTCAAAGCTCGCAATTTCGAGCCACATCTTGCCCGTGTGTGCATCCCAATACAGCGGCATGTACCCGTCGATCTTCTGGAGACCGGCAATTCGCGAAGCAAAACTTTGGGGTTCTGGAGATGCCGGTTTTTGACCGGCGAACAGGGAAGAAAAAAACAGTAAAGCGAGAACTATCGGTTTAGCCACGAGCTTGTCATTTTCGCAGACTCATTCTTCGACCAGACTTATTGAGGGTGATCGGACTCTCGCTCTTCCCTGCGATCGAGCCATTGCTTCAGAGGAAGAAGCGCCCACAACGTAAACAGATTCAGCACCGTGAGCGTGATCGCAATGCCGTAATGGTCCAACGCAACGGCTGCTCCGATCACTCCGGCGTTCCAGACGCTCGCGGCGGTTGCGGTGCCTCGAACGCTGACGCCTTCTTTGAGGATTGCTCCGCCCCCTACAAAGCCGATGCCTGTGATTAAGCCCTGCAGAACGCGCGATTGTGCGGAGACGTCCGGATGATCCCCGAGAAGAAGAAGATATCCGCAGCTGGCCATTCCGACGATAGGAAACGTGCGAATACCGGCGCTGTGCGCTTCGCGTTCGGTCTCCCACCCAACGATGGCGGTGAGGACGAAGGCGGTGAGAATATGTATCAGATTACTCCAGACTTCGTGTAGAGTGCCGATTGATTGTAGAGGCTGTGAATCCAAGTAACACATATTATTAAACGGCAGGGGTGTTGCGGGTACACTAAGCAAGGCTGTCGTTGGCCAAGAGGCTAATTTTCGGGGAAGCGTTTGCCAAATCAGCGAGAAATTCTTGTGGTTGAAGATAATCCGGCAGATGTGCGGCTCATTCGAGAGGCGCTTCGGGAACTATCGCCGGCAGTCGTGATGCACACCGCAAGTGACGGAGATGAAGCGTTGCAGTTTCTCCGAAAAGAGGGAAAGTTCGCGGGCGTGCGCCGTCCGAGCTTGGTCTTTCTTGACTACAACCTTCCCAAATCGAACTCGCGAGAAGTGCTCGGAGCCATTAAGCAGGATCCGCGGCTCCGTGCGATACCTGTAGCCGTTTTTACAACCTCAGATGCAGAGCGGGATATTCGCGAAGCTTACGACCTGTACGCAAACTGCTACCTACGAAAGCCGATTGACCTGGACACGTTTTTCGATACCATCCGGGTAACGGCACATTTCTGGCTTGATATCGCGTATAGCCCCTCGGAAGCGCGGGAAGACGCGGCGGACCGTTAACTTCTGTTATGATTCTGTGCGCATGGGCGTTTACTCTATCGGCGTTGATCTGGGCGGCACGAATCTGCGGGCGGCGGCGGTGGGGTCCAATGGCCAGTTGCTTCATCGCATTTCAGTTCCGGCGGTCTACAGTGCCGGTCCGGAGCATGTGGTCGGCGACATTGTGGGAGCCATACGAAGCCTTCGCGCAGAAGTCGGCTCAGGCACCCTGCGTGGTGTGGGCATCGGCGTTCCAGGCTTCATCGACATCGATAACGGGATAGTCATTGGGGCGGCGAATCTACCTGGATTCGAGGGATTTCCCGTCAGAACGGAAATCCAGCGCTCGTTGGGCACGACTATCATTCTCGAGAACGACGCCAATGCCGCGGCACTCGGTGAGATGTGGATCGGCGCCGGCAAAAATGTGAAGGATCTCATCCTGATTACGCTAGGCACCGGAATTGGCGGCGGGATTGTGGTCGACGGAAAAATTCTGCACGGCGTCCACGGAATGGCCGGGGAGATTGGCCACATGACGATTTTTCCGGACGGCAATCCATGTGGTTGCGGGAACTGCGGCTGTCTTGAGAAACATGCTTCGGCGACAGCCATTGCGGCCATTGGGCGGATGATGCACTTCGGTCCTGATATCACGTCGGCCGGAGTTCACAAGCTCGCACTCGAAGGGAATGAGCGCGCCAAGTTGGTGTTCGTGTCTGTGGGGCGCGCACTTGGGATCGCGATCGCAAATCTCATCAACCTGTTTAACTTCCCGTTATATCTTCTTAGTGGCGGTCCACTTCCGGCCTGGGACTTCTTTGCTCCCACGATGATGGAAGAGGTATGCAAGCGATCGTTCACCTTCCAGCGAAGCCAAGCGCGCATCGAGCGGGCGGTGTTGGGAGCGGATGCCGGATTATTCGGCGCAGCTTATCTTCCTTTGCAGCACAACTCAATGCAGGAAATCGCGATCAGCGCAGTCCGCTGAATGCACTCCGGTAGCCGGCGCCTCTGAGCGGTCCCTCCTTGTCGCTCCGGTACACTTTTAGCGATGAAGGCCAACACCGGCGGATACTGGCTCGGGCTTGATGTCGGAACGGGCGGTTCGCGCGCTCTACTGACTGATGCCAACGGACGAGTCCGCGCGTCATTTACTGCTCCTCATGAGGAGATGCAAATGGCCCGTCCGCTATGGGCTGAGCAGGACCCGAACGACTGGTGGCACGCTTCACGAGCCGCCATTCGGGGCCTTCTCAAAGAATCAGGTGTGAGTGGGACTGCTGTCGCGGGCATCGGCCTCACCGGACAGATGCATGGGCTGGTGATGCTGGACGACAAAAACGAAGTCCTCCGTCCGGCGCTGATCTGGTGCGATCAACGGAGCCAGCGGCAAGTTGATTTCATCAACTCGAAAATCGGGGCGGCCGAGGTAGTTCGTTTCACGGCGAATCCGGTGCTGACCGGGTTTACTCTTCCCAAGCTGCTGTGGGTGCGAGACAACGAGCCCCAAACGTTCAGCAGAATCCGAAAAATTCTGTTGCCTAAAGACTACATCCGGTTCAAGCTGACCGGAGAATTCGCCACTGACGTTTCGGACGCCAGCGGGACGGCCTTGTTCGACGTCACACAAAGAAAATGGTCGAATGAGATGGTGAGCGGGCTCGGGCTCGACGGGACGATCTTGCCCGCGGCACTCGAGTCGACTACGATTTCGGGCAAGGTAACGGCAGCCGCAGCAGAGCAGACCGGTTTGGCGCCATCAGCTCTCGTGGTGGCCGGAGCAGGCGATCAGGCGGCGAGCGCGGTCGGAAATGGTATCGTGTCGCCCGGGTTGATCTCGTGCACCGTCGGTACCTCAGGCGTAGTTTTCGCGTACTTGGAGAAACCCGCATACGATCCGGCGGGCCGCGTTCACACCTTCTGCCATGCCATCCCGGATGCCTGGCATGTGATGGGCGTCACCCAGGGTGCGGGTCTCAGCTTTCAATGGTTCCGGAATCGATTCGCGCCGGGCACGGACTACGATGATCTAACAGCGGAGGCGACGCTTTCTCCGCCGGGAGCTCATGGACTCTTCTGGCTTCCTTATCTTATGGGGGAGCGTACACCTCACCTGGATGCTACGGCGCGTGCCGCCTTCGTCGGCCTGACCGCAAAGCATGTCCGCGCAGATCTCATTCGGGCGATCCTTGAAGGTGTCTGCTACAGCTTGAAGGATGGACTCGAAATCATCCGCCAGCTGGGTGTACATCCCAGATCGGTGAGGCTGTCCGGAGGTGGCGCGAGAAGCCCGTTCTGGCATCAGTTGTTTGCTGACATTTTCGGTACGACCGTTTCTATCCTAGAGACACAGGAAGGCTCGGCCTATGGAGCAGCCCTCCTGGCCACCGTGGGAACAGGTGAGTACTCGAACCCGGCAGAACTGTGTGCGCACGCGGTGCGGCAAAAGACGGTCAAGCAGCACGCGGACAAGGCAGTCTCGTTTTACCGCCCGCGGTATGAGATCTTCAAGTCCCTCTACCCGGCATTGAAGCCCGCCTTTCATTCCATCGGCAAAC
>JAFAUR010000562.1 GCA_019243205.1 Acidobacteriaceae bacterium
GCATCAAGATCCTATCTAAGTATGGCGCCCGCCGGGATCGGCTATTCACGCATCGCAAGTCGCCGTACTTCTTTTGTTCCCGTTGTGATGGGCGGCTTGACGAGGGGCAGGTTCGTCGCACCTTCTACACAGCCTGCCGGCAGATTGGCATTCGAGGAGCGTCGGCCAGCCACGGACCTCGCCTGCATGACTTTCGGCACCGTTTTGCGGTGGAGACGCTACTGCGCTGGCATCGAAATGGGGACGACGTTCAGCGGCGGCTACCGACTCTATCCACATATCTGGGTCACGCACACGTGAGTGACACGTATTGGTATGTGACCGCTACGCCAGAACTGATGGAAGCAGTAAGCCAACGGTTGGAAAAGCGCTGGGAGGTCATCTAATGAAGAACGCCACCGGCTTCCCGACTCTATTGGAGACGTTCTTCACGAAACGTCTTATTGCTCAACGCCGAGTCAGCCCACACACACTCGTTTCTTACCGGGACACGTTTCGTCTGCTATTCCTGTTTGCCCAAAAACAGTTGGCGAAAGCACCGTCGACACTGGCCATGGAAGACCTGAATGCGCCTTTCCTAGGTGCCTTCTTGGATAATTTGGAGAGCGTTCGGGCCAATGGCCCGCGAACCCGCAATCTTCGCTTGACAGCGCTCCGTTCATTCTTCCGGTATGCGGCGCTGGAAACGCCACAGCACTCAGCTCTAATCCAACGCGTTCTCGCGATTCCCAACAAGCGCCAGACACGACCCCTAGTCGGCTTTCTCACGCGCCTTGAGATGGACGCTCTGTTGGCAGTTCCAGACCGCAGTAAGTGGTTGGGCCGGCGTGATTACACGCTTTTAATGACTACTCTCCAAACCGGTTTGCGGCTCGCCGAAATCACTTCGATTCGACAAGGGGACGTTCATCTCGCCAACGGCGCTCATGTTCGTTGTGAAGGAAAAGGCCGGAAGGAACGATGTACCCCGCTCACCAAACCCACTGTTGTTGCGTTGAAGACGTGGATTCGGGAACAAGGGGCGGAAGCCACTAACGTCCTCTTCCCTAGCTCGCGAGGTGGCCGGCTCAGCGCCGACGCAGTGCAGTATATGGTTGCGAAGTACGCCAAAGCGGCGGCAAAGAAGTGTCCGTCGATAACCCGAAAGCGTATCTCACCACATGTTCTTCGTCACACCACGGCGATGGAATTATTGCAGGGCGGCGTAGATAAGACCCTCATAGCACTCTGGCTCGGACATGAATCCACCGAAACGACGCAGATTTATCTTGATGCCAATCTCCGTATGAAAGAGGAGGCCCTTTCGAGAGTGGCCCCGATCAAAACCAAACTGGGCCGCTATCAACCCGATGATGACCTATTGTCTTTCTTGAAAAGCCTCTGAGCGTTCAGACTATGCCGAATCCATTGGTCACGTTAACCGCGAACTTAACGCCAAAACAACATCTGCTAGATCGATTCGGCATAGTCCTGGATTCGGTATAGCGCCTCAAATGCCGCATGCGGCATTTACGACGCACGTGCGCGAGATTGTGCCATCTGGCCGGAGGCGAGTTGGAGCAGATTCAGTTCTTGCTTGGTCACGTCAGCGTACAAACGACCGAGCGATATCTCGGTTGCAAACAGCGGCTGCGGAATGCAGTCAATGATCATATCGGTATCGAACCTGATTCGGCGACAATTGCGCAATGAATGAAGCAAAATTCGCGATGTTATGCGCCGTTCACTCCAAGAGGAAAGTGTCGCATCCTTACCTAAGCACAGGTCCTACTTCATGAAGCAGAATTTCGCCGCAATTATCCTCGGTGGTACCGGGCAAGTGGGTGGCGCAGCCGTCACGGAGTTGCTGGAAATTCCGGAATGTCGGGAAGTGGTGATGGTCACCAGAAAGCCCATTGCGGCGCGATCGCGGGTGCGCACCGTCGTTCTCGATACCGGCGCTTCTGACTTTGCCGAGCGCACTGCCGCCCTTGGCCGCGAAGTTTTAAGCCAAGGTCCCGCGAGCGCGGTGAGCTGTGTAGGCGTCGGTTCTGGATCGAGGCGCTGGAGCGAAGAAGACTTGAAACGACTTGAACTCGGCGTCATGGGTGCCTTTGCGCGTGGCTGCCATAAGGCTGGAATCGGCCAGTTTTGTCTACTTTCAGCCGTAGGGAGCACAGCCAGCAGCCGGTTTCGCTATGTCCGCGTCATGGGTATGAAGGAAGACAGCGTGCGCAACATCGGTTTTACCCGCCTCGCCATCTTTCGCCCTGGCATCATTGTCGGCAACGCTCATACCCCCGCCTGGGCCGGTTTGTTTGGAAGCCTTGTGCCTGGGCCGTTTGGCAATATCGATCAGGGGATTCTCGCTCGCTCAATCGCCGCAGAAGTAGCTTTGCACAATCGAGACGTCGGTGAAGTTATCCGCGAAAATGCAGCAATGAAAAAACTCGCTGCGCAGCTCTCGACTCTAAATTGAGCCAACGGGACTTACTGGGAGCAATCTTGCATTTCCGGCCCGCAAGCCATTTATCGAGCGGTAATCGCCGTGTGAATTCTCACAGCCAACGATGCGAACGGCGCACCTAAAGCTGAGTTCACCAGCGTCGTCGCTCTCCTGCTAATCTTGCCTTGAACAGTCACTCGCTCTGACATCGGAAGGAGCACCAAATGGACGGCTCGAATGGACTGAAAGAGATCAGAGCATGACCGCGCCTGTGGCGTCGAACACGCCCAGTGTGAATGTTTTTACCGCCCCGGGAAAGGCTATCGTCGGCGAGCGGCCAAAGCCCTTCGGCGAGCCGCTCGGCTTTGATCCGATCACGTCGACGTTAATCTTCGGCGAGCACGACGCGGTACTGGTGGACGCAATGGGGACAGTGGCCGAGGCCGAGGCTCTCGCGGATTGGGTTGCGCTGCACAACCGCAACCTGCAGATTATATATATAACGCACGGCCATTTCGACCATTTCTACGGTCTCAGCGTTCTCCTCGACCGTTTCCCTGGCGCTCGGGCGATAGCAACGCCGAAGACGGTGGAGGCCATGCAGTCGTCGTTTGTTCCCCCGCTGAGCCAATTCGCCCGCCAATTGTTTCCTGGGCAAGTGCCGACGAAGTTGGTCTCACCTGAGCCCTATGAGGGCGACACCTTCACGCTTGAGGGCCAGGATTTGCGCATCATCGAACAGGGCCGCACGGATTGTCCCGATTCGACGTCTCTGTATGTTCCGTCGATCGGCCTGATCGTCGCCGGCGACGTTGTATACAACCAATGCCACATGTACGTGGGCGACACCACCCCCGAGAGCCGAAGGAATTGGATGGCAGCGCCAGATCGGCTAGCCGCGCTGGGCCCGGCGATTGTCATCGCCGGTCACAAGAAGCCCGGCGCGGCCGACTCTCCCTCGACAATCCCGGACACCAAGCGTTACCTCGAGGACTTCGATCGGTTAAAGAAAACTGCGACCTCCGACCAGCATGTGTTCGATCAGATGACGGAGTTATACCCGCCTTGGGTAGCGCATCAGTCGTGGTTGATGTTTGGATTCCCGCAGCCATAACCCGCATCAACAGCTGATGCGAATGTTTCCTCGCGCATGAATACGAGAGCACCAGAATTATCGGATGAGCACCGTTTGTCGGAATTGGAGTCGCCAATGAGCGTACAAATCGACCAGAAGAGCTATGAGATGCCCCCGCGAGAGGGGATCAGCATCGCGCATTTTCTCACCGTCGCCGACATCGAGCGCTCGGCTCGCTACTACGAAAAGGTCTTCGGCGCTCGCATTTTGAGTCTGGGTGACGGCAACGCGCCTGGGTACCTTCAGCTTGCGAACATCTGGATGATTCTGAACGTTGGAGGCGGACCGACCCCGGATAAGCCGACGGTAACGCTCAGCGTCCCCGACCCGAATCACATCAGCAGCTTTATGAATTTCCGGGTTGCGGATATTCAAGCGTGTTATGAACTATGGAAAAGTCGAGGAGCGGAGTTCATCACGGAGCCGATCCCCAAGTACGGCGAGACGCGCTGCTACATCCGCGATCCTGACGGATATATTATCGAGGTCGGACAGAGCACAGACCTCAAGTACGGTTGACGCTCGGCCCGGGAAAAGCATTCTCATAGTCCCGGGCGAGGTGTCGCCCACTCGTCCGTTCGGTGCCCGCAAACGCGCCTGGTTTCGCCGATGGATGTACGCAGAATTTGGTTGCGATCGGGACTTCCCGGGAGTAATCGTACGTCCGGGAAATTCCTCTTGCGATGCCACCGTGAAGGCAAGGTAGCAGCATCCTTGTCCTCCGATAGAATGACATTTCACATATCATGTCCCAAATGAAGACGGAAGTTGTCCGTCGCATACCGGCGATGCGAAGTCCCGCTAAAATGTTTCCGCTGGCACGGAGGAAGGTCCATTGCACTATCATCGAGCCTAACTCTAGAGATTGGTAACTGACAGCGCCGGATGAATGTCGTGATTGGCATCTTACGGCCGGCGAAAGTTGTGGCTGTTCTGGCTAGCATTGTCGGGACACCTCAGTGCTACGCACAGCCAGAAAAGAAAGAAAGCGTCGAATTACGCAGGAACGCCAACGGTCGTAAACACAAGCCTTCAAGATCCAATTTGCAACTGCTTCGCAAGCTCATCACTTATCTTGGGCTTCTCGCTGCGATAGTCGCGGCTATCGGGAGTATGTGGCAAGCGAAAGTGACGCAACAAGCTCTCGATCTCACTCAGGAACAATTACGAGAGAACAAGAGAGAATTCGAAATCCAGCTGAGGAGGTCGGACAAAGAGTCTGCCGAGCAGGGACGGGTTACGGCAGAACAGCTTCGCCTGACTCAACAGCTCATTCAAGCGAATCAAGCCAATGCGAATGCTGCGAATAAAGCGGTGGCAGTGGCGAGCAACTCCGGAGACGTAGCTAAGCAGCAACTCGAACTCTCTCAGCGTCCTTGGGTGACGGTAATACCTGAGGTGGCAATGCTCACATTTGGCGAGCTCGGCGTAGTCATCGAACTCAAATTGGCACTGAAGAACATTGGACATTCTCCGGCGACTCACGTATTGGCGGCGGTCAATACGATGCTGATGGGAAACATGGATAAGGCCGGAACAGACATTGAGAATGCGAGGAAGAACATTTGCGGAAATGGGCCGGGAACTGTGGCCACCAAAGAGTCGGCCAAGTTATTGGCGCGTTTACAGTACATGCCTCCCAACGAAGCTGCAGGGCAGACAATCTTCCCGGGAGATGAATCATTCCTGACTCTGACGACCGCGACGGGGCGCAATGCTGTTCAAGAGTACATCTATTCAGCAAACGAGGAACTACAGAAACTCGGACCAGGGTACGGTCAAGTTGCAACAATTTTTCCCGCTGTGATCGGGTGCGTGGATTACGATTTCGATCTCGGCCGAACTCATCATCAAACCGATTTCGCATATGAGATCGAGGCGAAGGATTCTCGAGGGATCTGGATGCCGCCGAAGCCCACGCCTGTTAGTTCGAACCTACTCTTAGCCCCCCTACTAACTGAGAATGCGTTCGTAGCGTATTGACTTCGATCGGGCTTTCGCTTTTGACACGCGGATCGACTGTAGCCCACGAATTGCTCAAACAGGATCCGAGTGCGTCGTCGCCCAATCGCGAGGGGGGAGCCTGCCCGCTTCCCACGATCCGACTACCGTCGGAACCGATGCAGCGGACCAGATCAGTTTCATCCACAGCGCGAGCTCGTCGAATGTTAAGTACGTCAGCCTACCAATTGAAGCAACACGCCTAAGCTGAATCTCGGGGCACTCAGCGCCTTCCCCTTCAATAGGTACTCGGAAACGCGCTTCAGTCCTGGAATCCACACTTGGACGAGAACTAGCGTAGGCGTGCGTTAAGCGAAGCCTCCTCCCCAAACCAACCGTAGCTCGTTCCGCGGCAACTTGACTCTGTGCAGCTGTACTTCCCGAGGGCGCATGACTCGGGAGCAATCGGGAACAGGCGCCTTCGATTGTGCGAAAGGACGACAACTGGACAGTGGATCCGCTTCGTGTGGCCGATCCGCGCAGAAACGAAGGGAGCCAGTCAAAAGGTAACGCGGCATTTCAGGTTTATTTGCTGGTCACTTACACGGCAAGGGTCGCGAAGGCGCCCGGCGGTCGGGAGCTGTGCAGCATTCCGGACCGCTGGGCCCAACTGGGCTTTGTCTTTTTTTGAAGTTTGCGTTCGAGGCGACGGAGCAGTGAATCGGGAGTAGGCGTACCGTGCCACATCAGCCGTTTCGCACATGTGAGTATGAGCATGCACAGTTGGCAGTGCCTGATCAACGGAGATCAGCATAAACGATTGGAGAATACGTCACGTCCGTGTGATCTAGTGTCACAACGACGACTTGGGAACTGCAGTATCAATCGCGGGATTCAAAGAAAGATTGACGCGCTGGCCGAAGCGGTGCAGGCACGGGTCTGACTCGAAGAGTTCCGTGCGGTTCGTTCCGCTTGTTTTCTGATGCCGAATTGCAAGCTCTACTTTGCACCGCCGCCACGGCGCACCCTCGATTGCTCGAACGCCGAACTGGTGGTTTTGGGATGCCTTGCGCCTCATCGTTCGACGATCCGCTCGACCCGCACCCGCTCCTCTTCGGAATGGATAACGACCACAGCGCGCACGAATTGGTCGGTGGCAAAAATGCTTTGGGCAGCGGACAGGGGGTCACCGAAGTTGCTTACCTGCATACGAGAGCTCAGGAATTTATCGCTGCTTCCAACCGAAACGGAGATCCACGCCGACGGGTCGTTCCAGTAAGCCTCAACAACGGGACCCTGAAAACCACTCCAACGCAGGTCCTTTAGCGCCCGTTGCGGGTTGGCGAAAGATCGCTGCCAAATATTTCGCTTCCGCTCTTCTTCCCGGGCTTTAAATTCAGCGAAAACCACGTCGGCCGGGAGCAACGACTCGGGATGTTCGTCTGCCTCGGTCACCGCCTGCTCGAGCATGCGAGCAGTTTCTTCATCGACGTCGAAAGAATGTTCTTCGAACGCTCCTTGATGGTCTAGAATGTCGGCGGCATCCGCCTCGCTAATTTCGCTCTCAATACTTGCACCAGCCTGTTTGCTTTCAATCAGGGCATCGATCATCCTTTCCAAATGCTCTTCCAGATCGTCCTCCGCCCAATGGCGGACGATCTGCGATCGGTCAGCGAGTTCTTTCAAAGCGACCTTGAAATCAGTACGCAATCGAGCCGCTTTGCGCAATTGCTCGAGAAAGCTACGGCTGAGAGCTCGGCGGCGCAGCAGTTGATGTTCGAGATTATCCGGGTCATTCATGACCATGCCTTTCAGGGTGTGACTCGTCTGTTGGCCGGGCTCATGCCCTAGGGGTAGAAACGGAGATAGGATTCGATAAACTGCGCGGCGGAGACCGTTCTTTTCCCGAGCTCCGATGGTCTCGGTCTCTTCCGCTACGTTGATCATTTCCGCCGGATCCAATTTGCCTTCGCGAATCGCTCGAGCCGTTTTGCCGGGTCCACAGATTACAAATCGTCCTTGTACAGTGACATGGGCCTGATAATCCGCTCAACGGCCTAGCCATCGCAACCGGAAGCTGGCCGGGTCCATTTCCATCAGCCGTCTGATAACTACGTCTCGCTCACTTTGTGTTCTGTCCGGCTCTGGCCAGAGTTCGATCTGTGGATCTTCCACGGTTCCAAACCAGGCTCCATACCCGAGATACCGCTGGCACAATTCTTTTGCATCCGCCCAATTGCGTATCCCGGCGCCATCACTCTCGATGAGCAGGTCATCTCGTAATAGCGTTTCGCAATCAGGAGTGCCGCTGTGACCGCGATGTCGAATGGCTTGAAGCCTGTTTTCGTCCAATTGAAAACCATTCCTTCCGTTCCCGGTTCATTGCTTATGGGCCAATGCGGTTCAGCCATCCTGGGAAAGCCGAATGTCTCATGGCGGCAGGATCCGCCGCAGCATCGGTGCTTCAATCTGAGGAACTCATCGCAATCGCCGATCGCGGTGTGACTTGGACCGATGCCCCGCGCGCCTTCGGCCGGATAGGGCACAAAGATCTCTTCATTTTCTGGGTGTCCGCAATGGCAAACACCGTTGAATCGAATATCTTCGTTGGTAATCCTGCGCGCATCCCGGCCATCCCAGCCCGCGAGGGGAACGCCCACATCCGCCAAGGGAAGCACCAGCTTTCGAAGTCTGCCCTGATGCGGTCGAAGATGTGGTCCGGGATCACGGGCGGCCGGTGCCAATGGTGCGTGTATCCCATTGTCTTCAGGCGACAGCCGAATTGCTTCGGTGGTCCGAGCCGGCCACCGCGATTGGCCGTACCCGGTAGAGTGCGTGAACCCGAGCCTCGATCAGCACTGCTTCGTCTTCGAGTGCCCCAAGGCGCTGCTGCAATGCGCGCCGTTCTTTGCCGATCGCCTCCAGTCTGGCTTCTTCCCTGCCGGTTACGAGCCTCCAAGCAAGAACGGGATCTGCCGCAAGCGTCTCCCGCATTTTCTTTGCGGCACGCAGGTGACAGTCTGCGTGTTCTGCCCTTGAGGAGTCCACTTTCGCTGTGGTGATCCGTCGCCGTGTCGCAAAGTCACAGGCCAGATCGTAAAGCGAGCGCATGCGCTGGAATGATCTCCTCACGGGCAGCGGTTCGCTCCTAGCGGCAGACTGCAGCAGCCGAACAGCGATATCGGAATCAGTATGCACGCGAACCGGCCTGTGACTGTGGTCGACCTCTAAAACGCGACTGATCGCTTCTAATGCAGCGAGTAACTCGAAGTAGTCGATGCTGGGACCACTACCGTGCCCAGTAGCTTCCAAGCCGAGTTCCGGAGCGGCCACCGCCCACGCGCCTGATTGAATTACGTGCTGGTATGTTGCGTCTGCGAAAACCAGGATTTCTTCACGGCCGGCTGCGATCGCGCTTTGCTCCACACTCGATTGTTTCGCCATTTGTTTGCTGGTTCAAGACTTAGACGTAATAGGTCTCCCGTGGCACACAAACGGTCATTCGAACACCTCATTTCGTCCTCCACCGCGTCTGCGACGCTGTCTTAGGTATTCGTCCAACGCGGCCCGGCGATCACCTTTGAATTGTTCGATGAGCGCCGTCAGCTTGAGATCCTCGCGTCGAGCAGACTCTACCCATTCAGGGATGTACCATTCTTTCGGCCTTGGAATTCCGTACGGCAATTCGAGTCTGTACGGGACCCAATTCACTCCTTCGCCCGTCATCCGAAGTCGTGCGTCCTGCTCGTCTTCAACACGGTAGCTCTCGACATCCAGTTGTTTCAAGAGAGCGGCGGCGATGTTGAGAATGACACGTTGACTTGCGTTGGCATCGGCGGCCAATTCGAGAACTTTGTCTATGAGTTCAGGTTGCGTATACATGAAGGACAGTGCCTCGACAGCTTGGACTAGGTGCTTCTGTCGCTAGATCTCTTAGCGCTTTGCTGTTTTCGGCGCGATCTCTACGCCTGTTCTGTGAGCACCAAGAATGTGCACAGGTTCATAGCATCGTCCTGGCACTCCCCGTCAATAAAGAACCCTAGCCTCTCAAGGAGCCTTAAAGAACGGGCATTCGCTCGTTGTGCATACGCAACAATCCGATCAACCCGCAGCTTTTCGAAAACGTGATCGATGACTGCCGTATTAGATTCGGTTGCATATCCCTGTCCCCAGAACTCGGGTGAGAATTCAAATCCAAGATTCAGATCATCACTGCCGTCCGTGCGATACCGGGCTTGCCGAAACCGACTGATCTCAACCCAGCCGAGGGGGCGTTTGTCCACATTCGATTCCACCAACCATTTGTGCAGATTGACCGCAAGTGGAGCCCGCTCTACTTGGCATTGAGCGAAAAACAAAGCCTCCTCGCGCGTGAGCACACCAGCGTGGAGGTATCGCATTACGTGTGGGTTGGCGTCTAACGACGCCAGGAATGCCAGGTCCCGTGATCGCAGCATCCGGAGTCGAAGGCGGTCGGTCAGGAGAGTTGGGAACGCCGGTCGCTTCGCAATATGCTGTCTTTGTCGTTGCACCCCAATCCAACCATGATTTCGTTTCATTTTTTAGCCGCCACAGCTTGGACAATTTCCTTTACCCGCGCATACTACCCTTGCGACAAGAGGATCGCTGGAAAATTGCATCTCGGCGCCATAGGAACAACAGGCCGAGTGCAAGTGCGAATTCGCTCTTCGAAGTGCATCCCATGCACTTTCGCACGCACCCAACTCGCGCCACAAAGACTCGACGTCCTCTTCGCGAGTAGGGGTAGTAGGGCATCTCCAAGGACATACTTGGTGCAAATCTGGACTACTCCGGCGCGTCTCGGAATTCCACAACCCGGTAAGTACTGTTTGTAATGAGCTTAATCGGCCAGGCGAAAACTTCACGGTGCGATCGAGCCACAAAATGATGCCGCGTTCTGTTCGTTCACCAAGAAAGGTCGTAGCGGCAACGACCGGAAGTGATTGGATCTTCGCGGATGCATCGACCCATGCACACTCTTGTTCGTCGACTTTTATGTCGAAAAAACCTACAACGATTCGTTCTCCTGGGTGTAGCTCGCCGAAGCTGCGGCGCGGTGGTTCGACCCTCTCTTCGGGAATCCGCGTGAGGTCATTCATGTCGTTCCCCTAATTAACTGCCAAGCTCCTCGGTTGTTCGGCCCGGAACGCAGCCGCACGACGAGGGTGATAGCACAGGGGGTCGGCGGCCAGGAAAACGGGTTCATGTTCGGACAGCATCGAAGGAGAACGCTGCCGTGTCGCTTTTCGCCGATAAACATGTGGTTCATTCGAGGCTTGCCCGTCCAGCGTAATCGCCCTGTGTGCGATGGAACGCCACAATGGACCATGCCCGTACCGTACTAGATCTCCTTTGACTTCGAGGAGGGCTCGATCCTCCGATATCTGTCAGGGATGCCGCCTCGTCCCTCAGACTCTCGACCTAAGACATTAAGCCGGAAATTGCCCCCAAAACCCACTCGGCGTGAGCGCCAGATCGTGCGAATTCTAGCGCTACTTCGAGTTCTGGGGCAGGGCCGTTCTCCGAGCGTACATGAGTTGGCCATTGAATTCAGAACTCGACGCGAAACCATCTATCGCGACCTGCGCGTTTTGCAAGACGCGGGCTACCCGATTGCTGGCGATGAGCACGGACGGCTTTCTCGGCCCCGGCTCCTCTCTCCAAACGTTCCGGAGGTGCGATTCTCACCTTCTGAGCGGCAATCCCTGCTACTTGCCGCGAGACAGGCGGAGCCCGCATTGCCGGACAGAACATCTCTTTCGTCTGCGATTCTCAAGCTGCAGGCGAGCATCGATTTAGGTGCGGCATCCGCGAGCACTTTCCCGAACGAAATGCTTGAAGTCTGGAATTGCGGGTGGAAGGACTATCAGGCACACGAGCAACACATTGCGGTTTTGATGGAGGCCATTTTGCGAAGACGGCGTTGCCGCGTCACGTATCAGAAGCCGTCCGCCGCGACCGCAAAGTCGTACGAATTCGACGCTTACCGGCTGCTTTTGGCCGGTGGCGCTCTCTATGTGATCGGCCAAGTGCCGGCACATGCTGGATCCACGACCCTGGCCATCGATCGGCTGCAAACCGTGACCATGTTGGACACAGGTTTCGAGCCAGACCCGACGTTCGATCCCGAGAGATGCCGTCACGATGCCTTCGGCGTTTCCTGGCAGGATCCGACGGAAGTCGTTCTTCACTTTCGGGCAGATCAGGCACCCTATGTACGGGAGCGCACCTGGCATCCGGGCCAACACCTATCGGATCTTACAGGCGAAGGCGTCCAGCTATCGTTCCATGCGGGCGGGCCTTTCGAGATCCGCCGCTGGATCTTGGGCTGGGGCGATGCGGTCACCGTTATGGAACCGGCGGCTTTGCGCGCGGACGTTGCGCGAGTGCTCGAATCGGCCGCTCACCTCTACAAGCACAACGAAAGCGTTTCTCGTCAGGGTTGATTTACGACATCAAACTCCGGACTGGGCGGCAAGCCAGTCCGGCGAGCGCGTCGTTCCTCCCCATCGCAAGTTCATCGAGCCGATAACGTCGACGAGCGGCAGGGTTTCTATATCGGCAGCGGCACGCAGAACGGAGCAGGAACACGTGCTGTCCGCGGCCGCGTCGAATTCTCGAACCGCCAATATGGCCCGAGCTTTGTCACCCGCCTCAAGAAAACCGGTGACGAGTTTGCAACCCCCAGAGCATGACCAGCGGTTCTACGGATTATTAACCTGACCGGCGCTGCTTCTGACAATCTCAGATACCTACCGGAAGGTGATCTAGTCGGCCGTTACGGATCAGTTGACAACGCTAGGCGTAACTTCTACCTGCATAAAAGAGCTCGCCAATCGGATTCTCAGCGTAGAGGCGCAAAACTCCACTTTGGCTGGCCTTGGATCGGCGGGATGATCCGCGATCGCAACGCGGCCTGTGACCCCCAAACTTAAGTAACAGACGGCCAGCACCGTTTGGTGCTGGCCTTTTCCTCGTGCGCGCGATCACCGTCGAGCCAAAAACAAGAATTACCGGGTTGCCGACCAACTCCCGTCTCCTGCGATTGGACGCGATTCCGTACGGCGGGATTCGCGGCAGCTAACTCCCCGGTCCTTCCTCTTCTCACGCCCGGTCTCAATTCGAGTGGATTGGTCAGCAAGTACTGGCTCGTGTAACCCCGGACAGGCAATCTTTCGTTTACTATCGCAAGATGAGTCCGGCACCGTTCTCAGCCCTCGTTTTTGCCTGCTCGTTGGTTGCGCCCACACTTGCGACAGCGTCCTTCGTAAGCGATCCCGCGATCCTCAATGCAAACGACTCTATTTTCTGGTCGCAATTGGGGAGTTCGGGATCACCTATTCCGGGATCGTTTCATGCAGCATCACTACAGGGCATTGGGGTGGTAGGATCGTTCGGCCAGAATTCGGGGGGCACTGTCGCGGTTGTCTGCCCAGCGACCAACTGCAATTTCGCCAGTGCGCCGGGTTTTGCTGCCGGCGATTCGCTTCTCTGGACCGAAGATGCCGACGGCAACGGCACCGGGCCTCTCACGCTTTCGTTTGCGAGTCCGGTGCGTGGCTTCGGATTCTATTTCCAACTGACAGCACCGGCCACGTTCTCAGCCTTCCTTCTCAAGATGGCTGAAGCCAATTCGGCTGTTGAGACTGTTACCAGCGACAACGCTGGGGACCCGATATTCGTGGGCGCTCTCGACGGGCAAGCCGACATCACAGGGCTGCAAGTGTTTGGACTCACCTGTACGCGGTTGAGTCCGGGCGCTTGCAGTACATCGGATTTTGCAATCGATACTGTCTCGCTTACGACGGTGCCGGAACCACGCACGGTCCTTTCCATTGTTCTCGCAGCAACTCTTCTCATTTTTCAAAGGGCAAGGCTGGGTCAACATCGGCGCCGCCGCTTGAGAATTGCGTTCCTATTTTGCGCCGCCCTCATAACTGCAGCCACAGCATCTCTCAAGGGCCAAGATCCCATTCCGATCCCGCCAGACGAAGCGCCCCCTGTCGACATCAATGACGCGAACCGGCCTAACTCAATGGGTCTTCGGATCCTTGCGCAACCAGATGCCTCGGACGCCTCGCTTCCCACTTGGCGGTATCAGCTAAGCTCGCCCATAACTGGAATTGCTTACGGAGGCTCCATGGTCGGTACAAGTCCCTTCAACCGCGGTGCCAGAGCCACAACGGTTCCGGTAATTCTGGTCCCCTTTGTCATCACGTTCCAAAACACAACGACAGGGTTCTCCACCAGTTTCGATCCATCGGCCGCCCCGGATGCGGGATGTACCGCCGGGCAGACGGCCATGAGCTTGGTTGAAAATAGCCCGTTATTTCAGAGCCGTGATTGGACGTTGAACGGAGTATATGTTGGCAAAACACAGTACATTGACGCCTACCAGCGCGCCAATTTCTGGCAGTACGTTCAGAACACAGGCGACGCTTATCACGTCTTGCTGAACTTTGGCGTTGGCGATCCGCTGTTCTTGTCCCTGCAGTACCCAAGTCCGACGCTCGCAGCAGAGGTTCGCACCGGGCTGCAGGGTCCGTGTACCAACCCCATCGTTTCGGGGAGCACTAACGGAGGCAGCTACCAAGGGTTAGTAAATTTCACGACCTTACAGAATGCCATGACCGGATACATCGCCTCGCACGGCATCACGCCCGACAAATTCCCGATCTTCATCGTTTACAACGTCATGTACTCGCAGAACGGTCTACTTTACTTGGGCGGCTATCACTTCTCGATTGGCGGGCAAACCTTTGCATTGGCCAATTTCCGCACCAACGGCACAGGCCCGTTTGACATATCCATCCTGTCCCATGAGATCGCAGAATGGGTCAACGACCCTGGCGGATTCAATGGCACGCCGGCATGGTTCAATCCCGGCGAAGCCAGTTGCCAGGGTAATCTCGAGGTCGGGGATCCGCTGACCAGGACCGACCTTCCGGCGATCGCCGGACCAAACGGGTTTGCCTATCACCTTCAGGAGCTTGCGTTCTTTTCCTGGTTCTTCCGGACACCGGCGATTGCTGCGGGCGCGATGTTCTCCGACAATGGAACGTTTACGTCAGACGCCGGGGGCGTGTGTCAGCAGTAAAATGAGATCCCTCTGCGGTTATATCGGTGAAGAAAGGATCATCGCCACATCATCACGGAACCTGCGGATCGGCGCACAAAGCCGGATCTCAATCTGCGAATCCGGAGTGCCAAAGCAGATAGTGGCTGCGATGCCAATGCTCGAGAAAAAATTGCACTTGCAAGCCGAAGTGAAACGAACCGTGAGCAGAAGTCGAGCCCCGCAGCCACGCCAGGGCAGGGTGTCGTTCGCCGGGACTGGCAAATTCATGGAGCCGAGCCGCTACACCGGCAGCAATGGATCGGAGCAGGTTTTCAGGATCGGCGACCTGCTGACATGCCGTTCCCGCAAAGCTGTGAATCGAACAAAAGAAAACGCCAAATACAGAGCAGGCAATACACCGCAGCCAATGCTGTCCAGACCAATCAAACATCGTCTTACCTTTGCAAATACCCTCGCTGAAAGAAATACCTCGCCGGGCGCTTTCCGGTCCTAATCATGCAAGTGATCAGTGGTACCAACTTCGGAAATAAACGGGAGTGCCAGTAAGCGCAGGAAGAAGAAATCTGACAATGAAAACGGCTAAACATTTCGCCTGAAAGGTGTGTAATTGCGGACCGCACTTCAAATCGAGAATCAGCAGCTTGAGATCGTGGCACACGAGACGCCATCCAGCCTGTTTTGCGCTGTTGCCGATTGATTGACGATTCGGGCTTCGAAGTATTGGAACTTCTTGACTATGGTGACTCGGAGTTGCTATGAACTTCACATCGTGACGCCGCAGAATGCGACCGATCTCGCGTGCCAACGTGTCAAACCGTGTGTAGCGGTGACCGCCTGTCCGTATCTGGGCTCGTGTGATCGAAAGCGAGTCGCCCTGCGACGCCTCTTCGAGAGGCACCCCACCTTTGGCGCGGATGGACACTAGCCGCTCGTCCAACGGATGTCACTTGCAGCTCAATGCGCGACTCCGGCTGCTCGACTCGCAGTGCACTGGATCATATGTCTGCTTTGTGTGTCGTTACGCCTGCCGTCAAAGGTTGGCCACTTTCCTGGCCCTGGATCTCGGATTGTGAGTGTTGAACAGAGTTGGCAGGCTTCGGTACTGCCCTTATAGAACTGTACGGGTCGATTCAGCCACGCTTGTTGGCATGTCGTAGCAGCGACGGTGGCGCGGTTTGTGGACTGCGGAGCCAGTGTGCCACGCCGCCGGTTACCTATACTAAAAGCGGTCAGAACTCTTCACGCGCACGCTGTTGCGGAGCAACGGAGGCCGTCCGAATGTACCGGGTCCGACCTCTCGCGCGGGCAGGTTTCGTGGATTCGGGCGCGAGGCCCAGCTCGAGGAGAATCACCTTTTGGTCTCGTAAAGATCTGGAGCTCGGTCGCCGTAATCAGGGTATACGGCGTCCACCGCTTCATTGAGACTTTTGCGTGCCACAGGAATCGCCAAGGCGCTGCGCCCACAAATAGGTGGGCGGTGATGCGAGTACCTGTAGTGCAGCCATCGTTTCTCTTCGGGAACCGTGCTTGCGGTGCGCTTGGCCGGTACGACCGCCGGGTGCATGGCCCGGGTTCTGTCGTCAGTTAACACATTCCGCGGGTATCTGGGATACATCCGTTCAGCTGACCCGGAACATTGGACCTGGATTAGGATTCGTTTTCGTCTCCAGGACGAAACGAATACCTCGATTTATGAGAATGCAAATAGTCGTAGTCAGGAACGGCTTCTGCCACCGCTCGTCATGTCGAACTCCCGTAGAGCAGCAGATCCAGGCGTGTTCCGGTCGAACATACCGCGACGCTGACCTTTTGTCGTAAATTCGTTAAATTCGTACAGCCTAAGCGGGTACGCATGGGATCTCGGTGCGTTACCGTGTACCGGGTCGTAATGGTTACCTGCACGGTTCGAAGGCTTCGGATCTTGTCCCAAAGCGAAGACCCAAACGGTTCGTCTATACGAACCGACTTGGGTCCCTTCGAGTGAAGTTTCGTCGTGGTATTGGATAAGCACGTACGCGAGAGCTAAATGCAGCAGTCGACGTGCCGTATCAGCATTCTTTGTACTCGGCAAGGTTTAGTGACGGTCCCGGTAGCGCCGTAGCCTGTCGGGATATACGGCTTGGGATCTACCCTTTTTTCGTTTATTTCGTACGAGAGAGAACAAGAGTATTTGAATATTTTAGATATTCAAAATACTCTCTTCTCACAGTTGTTGACCGGGAACACATCCGTCCGAAGAATCAGGTTGTTACTTTGCTAGGTGAGAGAGTATTTGAATACTTGACATATTCAAATACTCCTCTCTTCTTAATCAAAAGGCAGGATTTACGTATGGAAGGTTATCCGGACTGTGGACCCAATTGTGAGTCGCTGATACTACGAATTAAACGAAATAAGGTCTTGCCGTACCTGCATGCTGCGGGTGCATACGTATCGGACTGTACGAAAAAAACGAAAAAAGGTCCCGTTTCGATGACGTGTTCGCCTCGCCAGAGCGCCCGCGCCGATCAGCTACCGCGGCTATTCTGGCGCCGCAGCTGCCTTGTGGAACCACCGGATCGAACTGCGGCCCTCCGTCCTCCGCGCCTCCGACCATATCAGCCCCTGCTTGCGCAAGCTGTCCAAAGCTGTCCGGATGTCGTCGGAGCTCTTGTTGTTGGAGAAATGTCGCATGAGATCCGTTTTTGTCAGCCCTGCAGTACCGGCATTCCTGACGGCTGTGAGCACCTGTTGCGTAAAGGAGTGTGAATTTTGATCGCCGAATATGTGCGCGACGGATCGGTTCGAATAATCGACGATGGCTAGAGCAGCCTGAAGGTGCTGCACCTTGATCTCGTGCGAAAGATCAAGTACAGCGAACAGAGTGGCAAGCCGCACTGCGTGTGCTTCCGATCGAGAAATCAGCGCTCCAACGAGACCTCCGTGGCCCTCCGAGAGCTCATCGTATGCTTCCTCCCAGGCCTTGGCCGCGCCATCGTCGAACTTGATTCGTTGTAGGTTCTGTGAAAATAACCTAGCCTGGCGCAAACGGGCGGCAATTCTGCCAAGCCTGTTTGCGGGTATATTTCCCCCATGCGGCAGGGATTTCGACCGGCTTGGGACGAAGATCCACAAAAATCGATTTCCGAACCCATTCCAGCATTCGTTTCTGTTCATCACCCGAGTGACTTCCTCTCTCGTGATATGGCCGACGACCGACACGTGAGCATCACTCGCCGTGACCGGGTGATTCTTGGTCATAACCCCGGCGCGACCGTTATCATAAACGTCTCGCAAAGTACCCGAAAGCGTATTACCCTGGCGCTGCATGTTTTGGAGCACACGCGAAAACTCGCCTTCTACGATCAGCACACGTTTGTCTTGCGAATGGCCGTCGCGGATCGCGTAGATCAGTCCTTCCCCCGAAGAAAGGCCGCCGTTCTTCCACTGCGACTGAACATACTCATGGTCAGCAAGATCAAGGAGGTTCTCAACATGTTTTAACGATGTGCCCTTCCTCGCTTTCGCAGTCTGGCCGACGATAACCACAAACTCATTGACATAGTGCCGTGAACCGTCCGCTAAATAGTAGGGATCGCGTCCCGTGAAATTACCGATGGCCGTTAGCGCGGAAACCAACAGAGCAGCCGGATGTGCCTCGGTATGCGGTAAGACGAGACGGACGAACTCGCCCGCTATGCCATAGAATGCGGCCGGGGCCATCGGATCGTAATCAACTGTGGAACAGCAGTTGATTGTGATGCGGCCTCGTGGACGACCGGTTGCCCACGGCTAGACACCCGGTGCGAGTCTGCTTCTAGTGATTCGGGGCGGCCTACTTGGAGTGCCTCCGCTGGCTGTAGAGTGTCTCGGCCGAGACTCCTTGATCCCCTTGCCTTAGCCCCTGCATTCCCTTGATTTAGAGAGGACAGAGAGATGCGACCAGCAGATGCCCTTTCGCCGTCGCTGACTGGTTGAGCATCCTCCACTTGGCCCGCATCGGATCCATCCTGATTGCTATCCTCACGATCCGAGTTAAACGGATTGCCAGTGTAACGCTGAAAGGTCTCAGAAACATCAAACGAGTCCGCAATTTGATTAATGTGCTGCCGCTCTTGAATGCTTTTTCCGCCTGGACCAGACTTGCCCGATTCATGCCGACGCTGCTCCACATCCACGTATTCCGCGGATCTCGTTGGTAGCGCGAACCCCTCGCCCGCGGGGCGCCTGATCCGCGACTGGTGCTTCTCTTCGACTGGACCCGGAAAGAATTCACTCGATGGATAGTCAGGCGCAACAGGACGTTCGTACTTATCGATGTGTGGCGCAGAAGCCAAACCGACGATCGCTGGGGCGGAAAAGCCGTGTTCCTTTGCCGCCAGAGCGCGACGTTGGCGCACAGAGTCCGTTGGCCCGGCAGTTTGTACTCCTGTGATCGCCTGGTCTTCCGTTCGAATATCTGATTTGGCGATCTTGGGCTCGGGCGGTGCTGCTGTTTGTGCAGCAGGACGCTGCCCGATTGCCGTCTGCGGCGGGACGCCCGTGAAACTTCGGCGTTGAGAGCGGCATCCTGCGGATCCGCCGCGACTCCTCGGTTTCTTCCCCGTCAGGCGTACGAGCGCCGTCTGCCATATTTTTTCGATTGAAGTATGCCAGACCCTGCTCATAGCTGAGTGATTCGAAATCTGGCTCTTCGAGTACCTCGTTCTCCTGGTAGTGTTCCGCTCCAGCACTTGTCCTGGTTTCAGCGTTCGACAGTTCCATCGGATTCAGGTTGGTGTACGGTCCTTGCTCCGGTGAAACATTCTCGAGATCATCATGATCGAACGGGTTATCCGAAAAGCTATCCTCAATGCTGAGGCAATCCGGTGAATCAATCAGTTCGATGTCGAGGAAGGGCTCGCTAGCATCCTCTGACGGTGAGTACGGGTCACCTTCTGGCCCAAAATTTCCCTCGCTGTAGTCTTCCTGCTCATCTTCGTCATATGGCGGCGCCATAAGTGGGTCATCGAATGAGTCATCGCTCTTTTCCGTACCCGCGTGTTCATCTTCCCACTCTGTGGGATCCCATTCTTCTTCGTCCATTTACAACTCCATTGAAGTCCGGCGTGGCGCGACGCACACGCCGGAAACAGTTTTCCTTGCATTTAGGCGTTTTCGTTGGACAACCGATCTAATCTGATTGCCTGGATATCACCGCACTTGGGAAGCGGTGCTCTCTACGCACGCTGCAGATCGCGAGTTGGCGCAAGTCGGCGATGTCCGTCCTAACGCGCGGTATACAAGCGATCGAGCGCCGAGAGGCTTATTAGCTGGAGGTTCGTATCACACGCCGTGGTGGTTTCAGTACAGCGGCGCGGCAGCCGACGTGCTGCTGATGAGGCGTTCTTCGACGAGAGTGCCGTAATCGAACCGGTCTACAGAAGTGAGATTGAGTTTCGATTCCTAGAATTCAGGATTCCACGACAATCCAACCAGGGCAACGAGGAAAAGCGAACAAACGGCGAAATCCCACTAGAGCCCTACAGAAATCCCACTCGGTAAAAGGATCGCCATGCGGGATTGTCCTTCTAACCGCGTGCCAGAAAGTGATTCAACAATGTACGTAGCAAATGTTTCGGAGACTTGGGTCACGCGGGCTGGCGAGTGCGGCACCTTCGAATCGCACACTGGATTGCCCATATTCATTCCCACGGACCTGGATTGAGGAACGCTTCGCACGGGCGAAAACCATTGCTGCAGTGGGCAAACTGAGCCATCGCAATATCTTCAAAATGGGCTGCACTTACCGTTGATCAATGCCTATAATCTCTCCCGCATCGGAAGACTGCTGGCCGCGGCAGTTCATTCGCGAAACTCTGCGGGTAGTCCATCCGGGGGGCGGTTCAAAACCCTCTCGGCTCGCAATCAACGCTTATCATCCGGGAAGAGTACCCAAAAATCCGAATAAAACAAGCCAACGAAGTGATTCCGGAGACACGTCATTCCAGACTCTTTGCTTCTCTCAGCAAGCTGCGGCTAACGCCAAAAGGACTGAAAGGGGAATATGGGCGAAGAATGGACTGCTTTGTAGTCCGCTGACGCAGGAAGTTGAAATATCGAGCCGGAGAAAACAGTTAACACTGCAAGCCCGCCTGCACCTCACGTCTCACCGACTGCCATCTGATTTTCCGGTGTTTCTTTTCACTTCCCAGGCCCGTCTTACCTCGTGATGTTTCAACAACAGAACGTAGTAGGTGGGGCATGGGATGTCCCAGATGCCGCATGCTGGCTCGACAATAACCACATCGGGATTGGTGGATCCTGGGATATCCCCGTTTTCGATTTTGGTCCCAAAGCTGGGAGAGTAAGGCGGGATGAAGCCAGACAAGGTAGTGCCACTGACCTTCGGGCATCCGTATCGCGAGCTTCAATTGTCGGTCAACATAAGCTTCGACGTTTGGAATTCCAACGTAACGCGTTTCCACATACTATCCGACTAATCCTGTCCATATTCGGGTTAACCATTCGTGAAGTCGCCAAGCTAACAGGGGTCGATCCGTGTACTATCCACGCGTGGCTGAGGGGAGACAACGAGGCGAGACCGGAATATCTTAAGGCGTTAGCTGATGCACTGTCAGAACATTCGGGCCGCACTATTACCACGAGCATGTTCTGGAACGAGAATTTGACCCCTGCCGAGGTGCTTTCAAGTCCTCCATGGATCGGGCGCCGTCCCACCAACCGGAGTCGGTGAAGCTTCTTTTCGCAATTCAGGTAAGCTGATGCATTTTAGGCCGCCCAGCCTGTTCGTGTCGTGGGAAGAGAATTGGGGGTGGAATCGGACCTTACTAGGCCAGCGGTTGTTCCTGCCGCGCGCAGCTTGACGACTGAGACGATCAGAAATCGCGACGATAAACGCGCCGCAGTGGGAAAGATGCAGATCGCTGCGGAAGAGCGCCGCGTGTGTACTCTTCTCGCGCGGGTTATAACTTGTGAAATAAGCAGTAGCCTCAATGGTCATACGTGCAGTCCGGCATGGTACAGCGGCGCTCCGATATCGCTACGGCCTATTGCAGGCCGGAGATCGGTTGCGTAAGGAATCACTCTTCGTAATTGATACTTTCCAACCTTCAGATCCGAGTTCGATATCGATTTGTGTGGCGCTCGAGGTGTTCGCGCAGGACGGGCACCCAGCAGATCGCGTCCGTCGGCAGCTCGTCTTTGAGCCGCGTGCCGGTGCCGTCGTACTCTCTCACTTCCAGGCGGGACGGATGGAGATCGGTCTGCTCGCACACAACAGTGAGAGCAGCGAGAGCCAGCCACCTCTCATCATGCACTATCGGGCCGGCATCGTTGCCGAGCCAGCAGCAATCTTGTTTGTCGTAAATGCCGAAGCTCATCAGCAGTATTCACGATAGAGCACCTGCAGATATTCCGACTCTCGGAGCACCGAGGTCTCTTGTGTTTCCGGGTCGTACAACTGCGCCGGTAGCCGTACTGCGATGCGATGCTCGACAATTGCGTCCAGCAAAGCGTAGTAAGGCTCGTTGAGGATGATCGGGTGGACGGGCGCCTTCCTGATCGCTTGTGTGAGAAATACGCGGTGTTGGTTTCATAAAACCCAGAAGAAGACGACGGTCACTGGCTGCTGCTGCCAGCCAGGACCGTAGGCGCGGTCCATGGCCTGTTCCAAGCCTTCCCGCGTGCTGTAGGTGTTCTGATTGAAGCGGAGCCAGCTGCCCGGGAACTCAAACCACGGCATCGTCTCGACGAAGATCACCTCGCCCTCGCCGAGAAGTTTCTCCGTGTCCGTCTGTTTCAGCTCGAGCCGGTCGCCGGGTCCCAGGTCCGCCCATTTGAGGCCGGAACGCACGGTGTTGTTCAAGCCCGGATGAAGCGCATCGGTCTTGAAGTGCATGACTCTGTAGTCGATGAGTTCCGCTGTTATTTCAGGCATGCTGCCCTCGCGCGACAATCGGCCGCACCAGCCCCTTCAAACTCCGGCTTCTCGTTCGCATAAGCAATGCGCTTGGAGTCCGGATGTTTCTGCCGATAATCCGTGATCTGCTGCTTGCTCGCATACACGACGGCATACAGATTCGTGTTGAAGAAGGCCTTCTCGATCACCGGATAGACCTGCTCGAAATCGAGGCCGCCCAGGCCGCAGCCAAGCGCCGGCATGGCAATCGAGCGATGTCCGTTACCGAGCATATGCGCGACCATCGAATCCAAACCCTGCCGGATCCACTCGATGCGGGACCGGTTTTGCCAATCGTCTTTCGTCGGCAGACAGACGATCGCTTTGGGCGGTTGCTCGAGGAATGGAATGTCCCAGTAAAACGAATGCCCTGCCGGCCAGACGCCGTAGCGCTTGTGCCAGCTCTGGCACCAGGCCCTGTAATCAAACTCCATGGCTGGAAATCGCTTCTTGAATTCCAGCGAGTCATGTCACCTGCCGCCTCTAGCTTCTCACCCTGCGTGATCAACTATGTTGAGCCATGGAAATGCGGGCGGGTGTGCGGCGTATCGTCATACGTGAGAGCCAACTCTAAGCCGCGGGACGGCACTGGAATGCAAATTCTCCAAAGAGCTCCTTTTCTACCTGCGATCGTGCCTCTCTAGCCTCTTCCTCCGTCGCGAAATATCCGATGTGCTTGAACCGACCATCTACGTAGATGTAACATCGCCAAGGCAAGGTTGCATGCTTTCGAAAGCTGACACCACGGGTTGCAGACCTGCGTCTGCCTGCTGCGCCAGAAGAGTTTTGTGCATTCTGCTTGAACGTCGCGAGGCGAAGGTTTGCCTTTCTGTTGTCGAGCGTGCTGCCGTTTCGATGATCGACGACAAGTCCTCGGACACGCGGTGCATTCGCAACTAAGCGGTGCATGTACACCGTCCGGCGTGAAATTTGTGTTTTGGCGTAAACTCTTCCCTTGCTCCGTTGGATGTGCCATGAATGCGGGGTAAGTATAGGTAAGCTTCCCACATCAACGCGAGCCCAGTAACCTTGGCTTAATTCGATTTCCGCTGTGTGTTCGTCGATCATACGGGCCTGCTTCACACAGCCTGGGTAGTATAGGTGTTACAAAGACTGTTTGCAGGAAGCGAGCATGCCGCAATAGGTAAGTCATGGGGCAAGAATTTGTGTTTGCACTATGAGCGTAGAAGCGACGGGGCATCCCGCGTGAGAATGGGACCGGCTGGGTTAGGCGCTCAACAATCCGAACCAATCAAGTGATGTGGTGACGCATTGCAGCTGTTGGACTCGACCGTATTCGCCGCGGCGACCAATACTGCTGACGATCAAGTTCTCTATCGCCGTTTCCGCAGCGGCGAACTCTACCGCTACTTCTGGAGCCATCGCAGGACGCCAAAAGATTTGGTTGGTCTTTTTGCTGCTGGCGATTTACCCACAGATGAAGTCAACGACGCCATTGAAAGACTACTTAACCCAAGATAAGTACACTTACGGACAGTCGCCGACCCTGATGAACCTGAAGGACATCAAGGATGGCGAGAAGCTTGAGCAATTTGAAGCCAACGCTGTTTTCTTCAGGAGCACTCAGCTTCTGCTTCGTCCAACTCTCGGCAGATTCGGTCTGAAAGATCTCAACGACATTCACCGCTTCCTTTTCCAGGATGTCTATGCGTGGACAGGCGAATTGAGGACCTGTAAATATCAGCAAAGGCTGCAGCACTTTCGGTTTCGCACCATACATTGAAGGAACTGGTTTTGGGTGTGTGCAGTCCACGCATCGCGCTCGATAGTTTCACCAGCCTATCTCGGGCTCCCAGTATGCGCTTACAACCTGACGCTGCGCTCCGATCGAGAACAGGTCTAGGTGTGGTGTGGTTGAGGGAGCGGGAGACCAGAGAGCAGTGATCGTTTTTCCAGGTCCGATGGTTAATGAATCGCCAATCAAGAACCAGCCATCGGGACGCCCGCCGTCGGCATCGAACCAAGTGCTCCAAACCAATCCGTCGGAATCGGTGGAAAACAAGTTGAGGTGTTCGCGCGACTCCGTCCACACGGCGGTCACCGCGGCGCCGGGCTGCATCTTGATCTCGGGATGCAATTCGATCCATCCCTCCGGACGCCAACCTACCTGGTTGTCCCACCAAATGGTCCATACCGCACCATCTGTGCGGGTGACAAATAGGTCGAAGTGCTGATCCGGCTGACGCCACACTGCAGTGACATCAGCCCCAGGGTGCATCTTGATTTCGAACTTCGGATCGGGTGGGATCGCCCAGAATGTCCAATCACGTTCGGGCTCCCACCATGTCATCCAGACCGATCCGCCGACATCGGTAACAAACAGCCGCAGAAAAAGCGGCGAAGTTTGCCACAGTGCGGTGACCATGCTTCTCGAAAAATCAACCCAAGGCAAAGGCAAGATATCGAACCATTGGCGTGTAACGCGTTGAACCCAGCGAAAGCCGGACTCGCCAAACTCTGTGGTAGGTACCACACCGTAGCCTTCTGTGTATCCATTCCAAGTCGTGAACGACACTCCGGGGAAATCATCAGGCTGGATTTTCAACATCTCCGTTCGCCACGAAGCATTGTTCCCCCAAAGCTTTGAAGGACCATAGGGTGTACGCGGGAAGACCAGGTGGCCATCGTAGCCGACAGTTAAATCCATAAATACTGGAATTCCGGTAGCTGCCCAGTTTTTCAGGTATCGCCTTTTGCATTTGACGCGCTCGTCCTCCGGGCTTCCTAGCAAGAGCATTCCCTCTTGAGCATAGGCGAGGATGGCAAGAATTGACTTTTGCTGCCGCAAGGCATCGCCAGCGTCTGCATTGCAATCTGGGTAGGAACTCGTGGTGTAATAGTCTCCGCTGAAGCCAGATGGCCGCATGGCGGCGTCCAGAACAAAACCAATGTCCAACTCTGTCGCTTCAAGAATTGCTTCCGCGATAGCGTCAAAGCCCCGAGCGAAGGCAGTGTGCGGGTCGGCCTCATTTGTTAGAGCCTGATTTTCGATCTCACATCGAGCAAGTAAATCGCGCGACGTGGCACACCCTCCTGATCGTAGAGTTGCAACCATTGATCGCGCCATCGCTGGTCTTTCGGATTCTGAGAATATCTCCGAATAAGGTCTTCGATCTGAAATGTGACTGAACAGCTTGATGGATCAGCAGGAGGGAAATCGTCAGCAAAGAAGTAAGCTGGCGAACTGGCTGTCCCGGCGCTGACCTCAAGCACCGGCATGATCAGAAGAGATTGGCTAACACCTTCGGCAAACAACTCGTCCTGGGATTGGGAGGAAGTCTGCATTGGAGCGTATGCCCGCCAGCGATCGGATCCAGGCTGAGGCGGAAACACAAGGGGATTTGGAGCCTCACCCCAATACGACATCACTGCCGTATTCAGGCCTGCCCGGCGCATCTCGGCAACGGCGAACTGACGATTTTGCTTCAGTGCCGACCAACCGAGGTGTCTCCCATCGGCCGGATGCACAGTATATAGTCCATCATTCGGAGTTGGAGCGGGCAGGTCATAAAACTGAATTGGGTTGTAAAGAGAACGCCAGTCGCCGGAAATAAGAGGCTTTAACGCGCTGGTTGGTAAATGATGTATTGGCGATCCGTCCCCAATCTCCAAAGCTCATGGATATATCTCCGATCTACAGACTAAGATCGTAGCAAGTTACTGTTGATTTCGAAAGCCAATGTACATTATCGCGATGGCCAAGCTTCAGGCTGCTTGATATAAGTCAAGACGGTGTTGGCTGGACGCTTACGAAGGAAATAGCGTTATGCGAGCCACTGATTCGCCAGTTCTGGGCGAGTACCTTTCGTGCGGACCAGAACACGGATTGCCAACCGTAGACGCGTCACGAGCAGCAGTGCCGCGCCGCGGCTATCTTTGAACATCCCCGAATTTCCGGCGAATGCCTCCTCACCAGAGCAACTGCAATTCGCGACTGTGTCAACGGAATAACGGAATGGAGTCAATCCGAACAAATAGCCAAGTCATCGATTCGCACACAAGAAAAATTGTTTGGTGCACATTGAAAGCGTAAACCGCCGGGTTGTCACCCAATGTTGTGGGTGCCTTCTGGCGTTTAAAAAAACTTCGCGAATCGGATCGGCAATCGGAGAAGGCGATCGAAAACTACAATCAGACCGGCCAAACAGCGAAATCGCGATCCCCGAACTCCAACCGAGAATGATGCAAACGAAATGGGGATAAAGGTAATGAGTTCGCGAGCATCGAATACGCGATCGCGTAGACCAAGAATGGAACGCTGAAGCAATATCTGTCGTCAGAGTTCGCGAAATGGCGGCTTACGTTTCAGGACCGGGTTCGTTCACCGCTACCGATCAATACACTTCCACGATCGTCCTGTAAGATCCACAGTTTGACGGGACCACATAGACCTGCCGCATTTTCAGTGTCCTTCAGCAGTTTCGCCCCGATGAACCCGGTGGCGCGGCAATCGACGAACTGATTCCAAGCTGGGCGATCGAGGAAAGGTCAGTCGACATTAACTCTGGTCCGGGTCGCCAACCTAGCCAGGCGAGCGCGTCCGTCGTCGGCACGGGTAAATTCATCGAGCGGAGCGGTTACACAATGTCCTCGCTCACTCCGGAAGTATTGCTCGGAACCGCCGCGGTGAGCGTGAATATCAAGGCGTCGACTATGTTGCAAACGAAAATGTCCTCTCGCTGAAGATGACGGCAAGAAGAACCTCAATCAGCAGCAAGCGTTACAACAGCAAATAAGAGAGCTTGAATTGAAGCTGACCGCATCGCCGGACAATAGGCCGAAAGAGGTGAGTACAGGCTCATAAAGGACCCTTTTTGCAACACCGTAGCCGAGGGTGAACCTTCACTGCATGACTAACCAAATGCCGTTATTACTCGAGCTTTGTTTACGCCGTCTTCTGCCTATTGCGTTGACCTCGGGCTCGACGCGGCGGCTTGGGGCCTCGGATATCGATCTTCAGGCTGTCGACTTCGAACCGATCCGTGACGATTTCCCGCGCAGCCTGCACTGCCTCATCGGCTTCAGTGATGAGACGTCCGACCAACAAGTCGGAACCGAGGACTTCGCCATTGGCCGATTGATTGACGACTCGGGCTTCGAACTATTGTGACGGTCTGAGGATGGCGACTTGGAGCTGGTTGAACTTCACGTCACGCCGTTCTTCGCTTGCCGAATAATTCCTGGCGCCCGGTCATCTGCGAGTACGCCGGATTCCTGATCTTTACCCAGCTGCTCTGTCTGCCCTCCATGCGATAGGGAGCGTGTTTGTATTTGGCCACAATGCCCTCGAGATCGAGACGGCAGACTTCGTTGTACAGAGCGACTCCTCGATGCTCGAAATGATCCACGTAGAGCAGATCGCCAGGCTCGGCCGGCAGCAGGCGGCGCAAGGCCGCTTTGCGCTCCATGAGTGAGGCGTTGCCGCAGATCGTTGCCATCCAGCCAAAGCAGATCGAACGCCGCTAGGCAGGCAATCGAGCGGTTGCGCAATAAGTCGTAAAACTGAGATTTGCCCTCTGCATAGAGGCACACAAGCTCCCCATCAAGCACCGCTTCATTACCCTGCAGGAGCCGTCCAACTTCGCGTGCCAGCCTATTGAAGCGCGTGTAGTAATGTCCGTACGGCGAGACCAGCCGGACCGAGCCGTCATTCACCATAGACGTGACAGCGCCATCCGTCGTGTTTGAGCTCGTAAATCCAGTCGGGATGATCGAATGGTTCGGCCAGAGACGCCAAGCGCATCGGCGCGAAGTGGGGGAGAGACACTGCTTCTTCCATTTTCTCAGGGCTATCGCCAAACTTCTTCTTAGACACTAGGCAGCGAGCGCCGTTGGTGATCCATTTACCGGTTTGCCGCTTACCGGCCAATGATCTGAATGAGGGCTCGTGGGAGGAAGGAAAGCAGTATTCTTTTACAGCAGGCCGTGATTGACGCCGATTCAAATGATCCGGGCGCCGAAAAGCAGCATGTATGAAAGGAGAGTTCAATATGAGCAAGCTGTCAATCAGAGTTCTCTTGGCCACCGCTCTACTCGGGATTCCGCTCTTGGCGCAGGAGCAGTATACGGAAGGGCCGTGTGGCGCATTCTTCTAGTGAAAGCCAAGCCGGGCAAGTTACCCGCTCTGCTTCAGGATTTACGAGACAACCTCCGGCCGTTGTACGAAGAAGAGCGGACACAGGGCATCATCATGGATTACAAGTTGTACCTGAATTCGACAACCGACGGGCCTCACGATTGGAAGATCGCGATCGGAATCGAGTACAAGAATTATGCTGCTCTGGACGGCCTCGCAGCCAAAGCACAAAAATCTGACCCTAAAGCATTACGGAAGTAAGGAAGCCCGCCAAACCGCTGCTGACAAACGAGTCGAAGTTGGTCAACTTGTCGCAAGCCGTTTAATGCGAGAGATCACGCTGAAATAGCTACAGGCTCCTATAGGTAGCCGACTCAGGGCGCGTGCCGTTCACTGGGCGACAAAAGCGAGGATTTGGGAAGGTCGTCTTTGGCGGTGGGCGCAGACAAACGCACTTCCTCCGCACTTTTTTCAAATTCGCCCATAAATCGCTAGGTCGAGAGTTGGGTTACAACTCTCACGAACGCGCGTGCATTTCATCGCGTGATCTGATGTTCCTGTTAGACGACGAACCTCGAAGTAATCCCGAATCAATCGCAAATGATCGGGCTTACAATTGCACAATGTCCGAGCGTTTCCCATCTTCATGCTCTAATCGATACTCTGCCTGAAGCCGCGATTCCGGTTGTACGGGGGATGCTCGAACGGTTGCAGACTTGGCCACCTTCTGAACCGCCGGAAGCGCGAGCAATTAAAAAAGCCGGGGTGGAGCGACTGAGGCAGACTGCCCGGCCGGGTGGCCGAGGCAGCGGTGGCGGCTACAACATCGGACCAGCGGGCAAATCAAATATGGCAGTCACGGCTATAGTTTTTGGGAGGCAGACGCATTCGTTATTAATAGGCACATATTCCACGCGAGTCACGAGCTCTTGATTGAGGAGAAATTACAACTCGTCGATGATCAAGCCACGCTCTTGTACACTCATACGATCACCGGACCTAACGAAACCGTATACCTCCAAGCGAACTTGCTTTCTACGTCAAGTGAAGCGAAATAGTCGGTCGGCGTTTCGGCTCTTTGGCGGTGGGGTGCAGAACACTATGCAATTCC
>JAFAUR010000577.1 GCA_019243205.1 Acidobacteriaceae bacterium
TTTCTGTACAACTCGGGAGCACGGGCGGAAGAAGCGGCCCAGCTCTGCATTGAAGATCTCAGCCTACATAGCGGCGCAGACGGCGCTTTGTCCTCGGTGCGTCTTCAGGGTAAGGGCGGCAAGGTTCGCCTCTGCCCGCTGTGGGCCGCCACGACCCTGGCGTTGCGAAGCCTCGTCGCCGGCCGGAGCGGCAGCGAGCGCGTATTCCTCAATCGCCGGTCGGAGCCGCTGACACGCTTCGGCATTCACGAGATCGTCACGCGCTACGCGCATAGGGCCGGAAGTCGCGTGCCGGAGATGCGCCAAAAACGGATCGGCCCTCATACGATCCGCCACACCACAGCCACCCATCTTCTTCGTGCGGGGGTCGATATCAACACCATTCGCGCCTGGCTCGGCCACGTCTCCATCAACACGACCAACATCTATGCCGAAACGGACTTGGCGATGAAAGCGAAGGCTCTCGGCCTATGTGCAGTGGAGAGCAATCGTCCCGCCAAACGCTGGCGTGACAACCCCGATCTGCTGTCCTTCCTGGCACAGATCTAGCCCACACTTATGTGACGTTCGGTTCCGAGAAATCGCCTGTTGGCACTCTTCTAAGAACGAACGTCACATAACGGCAAAGCCCACATAATCACAATTATGTTCAGCTGAACATAATTCGGATCATCTCCCGTTGTATCGGCAGAGTGAGATCTATGCGCGCAGCGGCGTCGAGCTCGAACGCTCGACCCTGGCCGACTGGGTGGGCGGCGCGAGTCGCTTGTTAGCGCCGCTGGTCGAAGCGTTGCGGCGCTATGTCCTGTCGACGGGCAAAGTACATGCCGACGACACGCCTGTGCCGGTCTTGGCGCCGGGTCAGGGGCAAACGAAAACGGGACGCCTGTGGACCTACGTGCGCGACAACCGGCCCGCTGGCGACAACGCCGCTCCGGCGGTGTGGTTTGCCTACTCGCCCGATCGTAAGGGCGAGCACCCGGGGCGGCATCTCGCCCACTTTCACGGCGTGCTGCAAGCAGATGCCTATGCCGGGTTTCACCACCTGTATCAAGGCAATCGCATCCGGGAAGCTTGCTGTTGGGCCCACGTGCGGCGCAAGTTTTATGATCTTCAGCAAGCCCAAGCCTCGCCCTTGGCAACGGAGGCGGTGCAACGCATCGGTCAACTCTATGACATTGAAAACGAAATCCGGGGCCGTTTACCGGACGAGAGAAAACAAGTGCGCCAGGCTCGTGCGCGTCCGATCCTGGAAGCGATGCACACGTGGCTGGAAGCCAGCTCCGGCCAACTCTCTCGGAAGTCTGATGTGGCCGGAGCCATTCAGTATGCGCTGGGACGCTGGACGACGCTGACCCGCTATTGTGAGGACGGACAGATTGAGATCGACAATAATGCCGCCGAACGCGCCTTGCGTGTCGTCGCCCTCGGTCGTAAAAATTTTCTGTTCGCCGGATCGGATGCGGGCGGGGAACGTGCCGCTGCGCTCTACAGCTTACTCGGCTCGGCGAAGCTGAACGGGCTTGACCCGGAAGCCTACTTACGCGAAGTGCTGACGCGCGTTGCCGATTACCCGGTGAATCGGATTCAGGAACTCTTGCCTTGGCATCTGGCGAGCAGTCAGCCGTCCACTCCCTGAATCAGTCTTGACTGCCGTAGAGAGTGTCTGTGTCCACAACCAAATCAGTGGACACAGACACTCCGGCACTCACTCTCTAGAAAAACGGTTCTGCGGCGAACTTCGGACGTTTACGATCAGGCGACAGATCAGCTGTTCTTTCCATCGGCCAAGGAGGCCTTTGATGCTTTTGTTAATTCCCGGCACTCCTACTGCTCCTATACCCGCTAGCGCCAATTCACACGGAAGATCTCCTGCTTATTGACATCACGGAGAGCGAGCGGGGAATTATCGGGAGCAAAGCCGCTACGCTGCCGCCCAACACTGGGCATGGCACACGAATCGGCCAGAGATTCCGATTCCGGGCCGAATTTTAATTATCGTCAATCACCCGGCGCGAAGATCAGTTGCCATTGGGCAAATCTGCTGCCACGACAACGCTCTCGCTATGTCATCGCTGCATAGAATCAATCACTTCGGTGAAGTACAGTAACCAGGTTACGCCGACGTTATACTCTTTCACCGAATAGATGATAGGATGCTCGCACCTTTGTTCCACCAGGGGTAACCCATGAGTTGCTGAATCCCTACTCGGTCCGCCTGCCAAGAACGGAGCTCCTCGCTGAGTGCGGCCTCCAGTTCCTTGCGCGAGTTGAACAAGCGATTGGCCAGTTGCTTGCGGAGATGCCGAAAGAGTTGCTCGGCAGGATTTAACTCCGGACTATAGGCGGGCAGGCGTAAGGGAACCAGATCGCCGGGCCAGTTAAACTGCCTGCTTCGGTGGCTGCCTGATCCGTCCAACACGATGCCGACGCGCTCTGAGCCGGTCGCTTGGCGTAAGCGGCGGCAGAAGATTTCTAAACAATAGCTGGTCGTCTCCGGCAATAACAGCACGTAACTCCAGCCTGTTGTGGGCTCGACCGCGACATAGACCCAGGTCCATTCGTATTGGTCCTCGACGATCCAGGGTGGTCGCACCCCGAGCGGGCACCAGCGCCGCCGAAACCAAGCTTTCAGACCAAAGCGCCCTTCATCAAACGCCAGAACCCGGTGGACACCTGCTTGTTCCAAGAAGCAACCGAAGTTTTTTTGAAAGCTGCTTGCGCCACAACATCGGCTTGTCGATGTCGCCGCCGACCCGTTTTGAACTTCACGCGACGCTGCCGCAACAAGCGCCAGACTCCGTTGACACTGGCATAGTGAATCTTCCAACGATGTTGCAGGTACTGTCGCGCGTCTTCCAGCCGGGTGATCCGTCCGGCTCGCATCTCCTGTTGCAGTCCGCGCCAAGCGGCAGTTGTGAGTTGTGAAGGACGACCGGGATGAGTCGGATTCTTCAGCAGGCCAGCCAAGCCGTGCTGTCGGTAGCACGCCCACCAGCGGGTGACTTGGACGGTACTGTAGCCGAGAAGATCAGCCGCTTCGGGCAAACTGCGCGCCTGCCCGGTCTTAAGTAGCCGCAGCAAGCGGACACGAGAAGCCAAAGGAGTGCCGCGCAAAGGCCGCTCGTACTCTTGCAGTTGCGCCGGGTCTTGCCGAATCGTTCGAGGATAGTTGGTGCGCATGACTCTTTCCAAAAACCGTCACCATATCATGATTTCGGTGAAAGAGTATTACAAGCGTGACGCCAACACAAACCGAACGGATTTGGTATTCAGGCCATACGCCACGTGACAGTGCCGGATTTTCGCAATACACCCCTCGCTGAACCCAATCGGACCATATCACGGGTTTCAGTCCCGCCCCTTCTTGTGGTGCGCGAGAAATTTCCGGGATAGGTCGGGCCAGAACTCCTCGAAGACCGCTCCGAGGGCGCCTTCGGCCGTGACCGTGAGCGCTCTGCCGAAAACCAGATTGATCCCGCGATCGCTCTTCGCATAGTAGGTGTTCGCCAGGGCTCCCGTCACCACGTTGCCGAGCAGATTCGAATAATTCCAATCCGCTGTTCCGTTGTCATCTCGACAGCGCAGAGTGGACAACGCGGCGTGTCTCAGGCGACTGCCGAAGCTTCCGGTGCCCTGCCGGAAGTAGCGCGGATCTTGGTGCAGCAGCACGGGAAACACCGCGTTGCCCAGCATCGTCCCATTCAGTGAATCCAAGTACGAGGCCTGCACGCGTTTAGCGTATCCCGACAGACCGTAGCCGTACCCCGCTGGCGCTTTCTGCCACTGTCCTAGCCCGGCGCTCAGACCGGCGGCGACGAACGAGAAGGGGTCGAAGGCGGATTTGATCGCCAATTGAAATTTCTGTTCCGGGTTGAGTGGGGCGGCGTCGCGGAAATTCGAGATGTTGAAGGCGGGCACCACGCCGAGAATGCGCTGCTGCTCTTCGGCCCGGAGCTCCTGGGCGGCTCGCGAGGATGTGACGGGAGCAACCACGTTTGTCTCAGGGGCTAACGGCCCAAGCTCCTGAGCAGCAGACGGCCCGATCGAGAGTCCCAGAAAAGCAGCCGTAGGCAGCCAACCAGAAGCTCTCCAAGGGAGAGCATTCCGGAAGAGAAGCGCGGGATGAAAAAGCATGCTGGCGGCTCCCAGCCGTTTCCGTAGCAGTTGGCCGACCAATCCGCGAGGTGG
>JAFAUR010000594.1 GCA_019243205.1 Acidobacteriaceae bacterium
CATACAATTCCTTCGCATAAACTCGGGAGCATGCGGCTGAAACTCATATTGCTCGTTCTGTGCGCGCCATGCTTACCGGGCCAGGATTGGACGAGTCTCTTCAACGGCAAGGATCTCTCGGGCTGGACGAAAGTAGGAAACGAAAGCTGGACGGTCGAAGACGGTCTCATCCATGGCAAGGGGCTGACCAAGGATTACGGGTATCTGGAGACGGACAAGACGTACCGGGATTTTCAGCTTGCGCTCCGGTTCAAATGCGTAGGCGACGGGAATAGCGGTGTATTTTTTCACTCCGCATTCAAGCCGGGAACGGCCGACGTCACACAGGGAATGCAGTTCGAAATCGACTGCAACATGATGCACCACACTGCTGGCGTATACGCGGAAGATGGCCGGGGCTGGGTGGTATGGCCAGCCCCGGAGAATGAGAGCGTTGTTCGCGCGGGAGAGTGGAACGATTACCTGGTGGAAGTGGAAGGCAACCGTTACCGCTCGCGCCTAAACGGAGTGCCCATGGTTGACTTCACCGATCCCAAGCCTGGAGCGCCGGACGGAACCATAGCGCTCCAGTTGCATGCGGGCGGTAAAGGCAACATGCAGTTCAAAGACATCTGGATTCGGGATCTTTCAAGACCGAATCAGAAATAAAGTTTCAGCGCGAGCTGCAGTTGCCTTGGCGTATTCAGCAAGTCGGCGCTGCTCGTCAGCCGCCCGAAATTCTGATCCTGCAAATTAAGATCGCCGGGACCGAAGCGAACGCGGTTGAAGATATTGAACGCTTCGGCACGCAGGTCGAGACGGATCGATTCTTTGATCGGGAATGTGCGGAGCAGAGCGAGGTTCTCGTTCAGGTTTGGGAACTGGCGAAGCTTGGGATTGAGTCGCGTCGAGTTACCGAACCCGTTGTCCGCCACATTTTGATTTTGTAACGGAAACGGACCGGTGCCGTACGGAACGAGGAAAGCGTCGACCGTAGGATCGAATTTGCCGTTCCAGTTGGGCTGCCAACCGGTATAGGACGTGATGTAGGGAATGCTGCGGCCATTCGTTGCGCCGTACAGCGGCAACACATAGGACGAAGTGATTCCGATGGGCAAACCGCTCGAATAGAACAGCACGCCGTTGACTCCCCAGTTGCCAAGAAACCAAGAGGCGGGACCGTGGGTCAGGTATTTCCGGTTTTTGCCGAAGGGCAGATCATACACAAAGCCTGCTTTGAAGTTATGCGTGACATCGAACTGGCCGATCGATTTCTCCAGTCTTCTGTTGTACTGGTCCGCAGCTAAACAACAGCCACCTCCGCCACCTATGGAGTTCAAAGTGGTCGTAGGGATGTTATTCCCCCAATAGCTGTCAGCATCAGTGAGCAGTTTTGAAAACACGTACGACGTTTGTAAGGTCAATCCACCTCCAGTACGCTTCTCAAACCGGACCATCCAGGAATGATAGGTTGAATGGCCGCTGTGATCTCCTTGTCCAGCGTATGTATCGATCAACGTGTATTGGGGGTAAGGTCGCAGTGCTTGTTTCACGGTTCCCTTGAAGCCCGGGTATGGAGCCACAATGCCGTACTGGTTCGCAAGCGCTGATCCGACCTGACTGTTCAGTACGTTTGTGCTGTTCGAGATGCTGCCGAAGGCGGTCAAGAGGGCCGGGTTGTCCTGGTTGTAGTCCAACAGCTGGGCTTGCAGATGCGAGCCCATAACGCCGTTATATGCGGTTTCGACCAGCATGTTGTGACTGAACTGGCGCTGGATTGAGAAATTGAAGTTGTCTGTCGTGGGAGGATGGGTGGTTTCCGCGCCTTGCCACCAGGAAACGCTGGCTCCGTTCGAGACCGAAGGATTGATAAACGGCGGCGCGGTCCACGGGGGCATGCCCTGGTTCATCAGGAAAGCCGGCGAAATGCCGTTGTTCGGATTCGGGAACGTCTGGGTCAAGGTGAAGCCCATGTTGTGGGTGGACCCACTCACCGCCATCAACGGACCATAGGCACGGGCATAGGAGCCTCTGAAAACCAGCTTCTGATTTTGCGAGTAAGCGAAACCGAACCGAGGACCGAAGGCGTGGTAATACCCATCGGCGAGGGTTCGGGAGCCTTGCCTGCCAGGGCCACTGCCCGCAAATATGACTGCACCAAGGATTCCGCCTGCCCCAGGATTCGGCGTGTTCGGCGAGAAATCGCTCCACTTATCGTTGAGTCCCGTAGGCGGCAGATTGGTTTCCCAGCGGAGGCCCAGATTCAGCACGAGCTTCGAGTTGACATGCCAATCGTCCTGCGCGTACCCGGCAAAATAGTTGAACTGCTGGCCGATGAAACGGGGAGTGTCGATCTGACCCGTATCCGCATACCCGAGCAGGAACGAAGCGACCGCGTTTCCGCCCTTGGTTGGATCGGTTCCGCCGGGAACCCCGGTCTCGGTGTAACTGAAACCGGCACAGCCCGCTTCGCACTGGCGTCCGAATCCGTTGTAGTGGTTGATCTGCCAGGATCCGCCGAATTTGAAATTATGAGGGCCCCTCATCCAGGTGAAGTCGTCGTTGTAAGAGTAAACGGTATTTTCGGAGCCATTGTCTGCCTGGCCACCCCAGGTCGTATAGTTGTTGCCATTTCCACCTGAGAACAAATTGACCAGATTCTCGTTGCAGTTGGGAACATTGCCCATGCAGAACTTGCTCTGCCAATTGCCGATATATTCCTGGAGCGATTTGTGATCCTGACGCCAGTTATTGCCGCCCGCGTAGAAGTGATTGAATTTCGTGGGACTCATGGTCCAGTCCCAGCTAAAGCGCAGGACGTCGGTACTCTGCCGCAGATCGTTGTAGTTCGAATACAGCCCAGGCAGAGTCGCAGGCCCGTCCGCCCCCGGAACGGTTGACTCGCGATCGTATCCGTAGTAACCGGAAATGCGGTGCTTCTCGCTAAACAGGTGGTCGCCCTTGATGCTCCACTTATTCACCGGATTGACATTCGTGCCATTGGTGATGATGTAGTTGTTGTTGACGTAGGCCAATGTGCCCGGGGCTGCGCCGTTATTCGGAGTGAGCACTCCGCTGGTCTGGAAGACTTTCAGTGCCTGGATCGAGGTCGCGTTGAACTTGCTTACCGGAATCTGGTTACCCGCGAACTGCGCGCGCGTATAAGTTCCATCCGGGTTCGCGACCTGCGTAGTTGGATCGTAGATTGGGATTTGAGCGCCCGAGGCAGTAACCCATTTACTAAAATCGCCGTTATACATCTCCGGAGTTGGGATGGTGGCTGTCTGATTCGTGGCGCCGTTCCGGTTTCGGAAGCCTTCGTAGGAGAAGAAGAAGAACGTCTTGTTCTTGCCGTGGTAAACCTTCGGGATGATGACCGGACCGCCGACGGTGAACCCGAAATCATTCTGTTTGTAAATCTGGCGGCCCTTCCCTGCCCGGTTGCTGAACCAGTCGTTCGCATCAAAGTCGGTATTCCGAACGAATTCGTAAGCGGAACCGTGCAGGCTGTTGGTTCCGGACTTGGCGACAAACACCATCTCCCCGCCGCCCGCGTGGCCGTATTCGGCTTTGAAGCCGTTGGTATCGACCGTGAACTCGGTGATGGCTTCGATAGAAGGAGCATTCGAGGTGACCCAGTTCTTTTGAAGGGCTCGCGATGTGTTGATAGATACTCCGTCGAGAGTGGCTTCGTAACTGTCCGCCTGGCCGCCGCCCAAAGCGAAACCTTCAGACGATCCGGTGTTTTTCGATTCCGGAGTCAAGGTCGCCAGATCGAAAGGACTCCGGACGGTGCCGGCAACGACGAGTGGCAGATCATTGACCAGGGTTTGATTCACCGTCACCGAGGTTCGTGAGTCCTCGGAATTGACTTGCAGAGCGGCGGCTTCGACTTGCACTACCTGACGCGCCTGCCCGATCTGCAAAGTGACGTCGACACGCGCCGTTTCCGATGCGTTCACGATTACATTGTTCACCGCTGCCTGGCTGAAGCCCTGCTTTTCCACTTGAACCCGGTAGGAACCTACCGGCAACTCCGGGGCGGTGAAATCTCCCGAACCACTGGTTTGGAGTGAGACTGTTTCGTTAGTTGACGAACTGACGACGGTGACTTTTGCACCGGGAACGACGGCGCCGCTGCTGTCGCGAACGCTGCCGGACACACTGCCACGTCCTGATTGCGACCAGGCAGCGAAAGACAATGCTGCCAGCGAACCGATGACAAGTACAGTCCTACTTCCACAGATCCGACTCGGGATCATCGCGCGACTCCTCCTCTGAAACAACTATCCGCTGGCACGGAAGTCTATCACACTCACTCAAAAGTTCTAGGGACTAGCAGATCTCGTACCTACTCACAGCAGATTTCGCCCCCCGGCTATGGCTGATTTGTGCCCGGCTCTAACAAGCCAAACGCGAAAATCTCGGTGCCCGCAGCAATAGCGACGTATTGGCTGCCACCGACTGAGTACGTGATGGGCGAGGCGGTGAGGGTCTGGGCCATGTAGTAGTGCCAAAGATACTTTCCTGTACTCGCTTCCAATGCGACGAGGCTGCCGTCGTCATCGCCGAAAAAGACGAGGCCACCAGCGGTGGAAAGGGCTCCCGCCCACATCTCCGCGCGCCCGGTCATCGGGTACTGCCACACTCTCTTTCCGCTTACCGGATCCAATGCCCGGAGATAAAACTTTCCGGGCTCGTCCGGTATGGACTCGGCGCCTCCGCCCTCCAGATCTTTCATGGGTTCGGGATTTTGCACTGCTTCCGTGTACAGGTCGCACTCTTCAAGCGCCGGAACGTACAGCAGCTTCGTGATGGGGCTGTAAGACGGTGACATCCAGTTGGATGCGCCGCGGACGGACGGACAGACACGACGTCCACCGGGCACCGGCTGCATGTCGGGGATTTCGATGGGCTTGCCGGAGGCGTCGATGCCCTTCGCCCAATCCAATTTCTCGACGAAAGGAGTGGCGCAGAGAAACTGGCCGGTGACCCGGTCCAGAACGTAGAAGAACCCGTTGCGGTTGGGATGGAGCAAAACGCGGCGCGCGCGACCGTCGAACTCCAGATCAACGAGCACCGGGATCGATTGCGCATCCCAATCGTGCGTGTCATGTGGTGTGAACTGGAAATACCATCTGAGCTTGCCGCTGGCGGCGTCGAGTGCGACCACCGAATCGGTGTAGAGATTCGCGCCCCGCCGTCCGCCGCCTTTGTAGTCAGGCCAAGGATTGCCCGTCGCCCAATAGAGCGTGTTCAAGTCCGGATCATAAGTCCCGGTCATCCAGGTGGCGCCGCCGCCCCACTGCGTGTCGAATTCGCCCCAGGTTTCGGAGGCAGGCTCACCTTTGGCAGGCACGGTATAGAATCGCCAGCGTTCGTTGCCGTCGCGAGCAGAGAGAGCCGCGACGAAACCGCGCATTCCGGAATCGCCGCCAGAGACGCCGACAATGACCTGATCGCGAAGCGCCAGAGGCGCCAAGGTAGCGAAGTAGCCCTGGTTCACATCCGCAAACTTTCTGTGAAAGAGGATGGCTCCGGAAGTGCGGTGGAGGGAGACTAAGTAGCAGTCGGCGGTGACGAAGTAAACACTGTCGCCGAGGATGGCGACACCGCGGTTCACGCCTTCTTTGGCCGCGAACTGGTCCTTGTACTTCCAGATGCTTTTACCGGTTCGGGCATCGAGCGCGTACACGGTATTGCTGTTCGTCACGTACATGACGCCATCGAACACGACGGGTGAGGTTTCAAGCCGCCTAGCGCCGTCGACGTGAAAAGTCCACTTAGGAACAGTCTGTGAGACGGTCCCGGTATCGATCTGTTTCAGCGGGCTGAAACGCTGCGCGCGATAGTCGCCGTGGTAAGTGGCCCAATACTCTGCAGGACTCGTCAGAAGATCGTTGTAAGTGATTTGACTCTGTAGCGGCAAACTCAGAATCAGCAGCCATGCGTATCGCAATCAGTGCTCCTCGGCAGAACCTTTCTTCGCATTGAGACGAGCATCCGGGCGAACCGTCCGACGGCTCAGGTATGCAAGAAGATCCTTCAGCTCGTTGCTCGATAGAGTTTTGGTGTAAGTGTCCGGCATCAGTGATTTACTTCGAAACTGTAAGTCCTGAACATCGGAGATGGCGAGCAGGTGGAGAGAACCCTGGGCATCGAGAATGTCGACGGAGTAATTGGAGTAATTCTTTGCAACCCCCGTGATTTGCCTGCCGGTTTTGAGAGTGGCGGTGACGCCCGTATATCCCGGAACCGGTTTCTTTCCAGGCGCGACGAGAGCATCCCTCAACTGGTTAACCGTTCGGGAAGCGGCGATGTCGGTCAGATCCGGACCCAGGAACCCGCCCTGCCCTGCGACCTTGTGACAAGATCCACACTGCGCTTTTTCATACACCTGACTCCCGGCGCGCTCATCGCCCGCAACGGCCACGAGGAAGGCCGGCGTGCTCAGGCTGCGTAAGAAAGCTACGATCTGCCAGATGGACTTATCCGGAAGGGAGAAGGCAGGCATGCCTCCGGCCGGGATGCCACCATGGATGGTATTAAAGAGCTCGCCATCGGTCTTGCGGCGGATGCGGTCGTTTTCGACGAGGTTGGGTCCACGGCCACCTTCCGCGTTCGCTCCGTGGCAACCGGCACATGCATCGGCGAACTGAAGCTTGCCCGCATCGACGGCTTGCGGGTCTGCAGCAAACGGATTTTTCAACGTGCCCGCGTCACGCTTAACCTGGGCCGGGAACGAGAGCGCGGAGAGAAACAGGCAGAGGATATATCGAGTAATCATCAACGACTGAGCAATCTGACCGAACCGAGGCCGAGTTCTGACAATTGTAACTTCCCCTTTCAGAGGCGAAATTTCCTTGCTACGATTCTGTTCGTAAATGAATCGCCGTGAATTTCTTGCGCTTGCCGCTTCTCCCCTGGTGGCGATGTCGAATTCCGCTTCGAACGTCCGATTAGGGATCGACATATTCAGCCTGCGTTCCCAGCAGTGGACTCCATTTCAGTACCTCGATTATTGTGCTGCGCGGAAGGTTCAGGTGGTGCATTTCTCCGAGACGCGCTTTTTGGGCAGCCTTGAACCCGCGAACCTGGTGGCCGTTCGCGAACATGCGAGCAAGCTCGGGATCCAGATTGAGATCGGCATGAAGTCCATCTGCCCGAGCTCGAAGATGTTTGACGCGTCGCAGGGCACGGCGGAAGAGCAGTTGACGAAGATGATCAACGCCGCGAAGACCATCGGCTCTCCAATCGTCCGGTGTGTACTGGGAAGCGCAGATGATCGCAAGCCAGGACCGATTTCCGTGCATATCGCAGACGTTGCACGGGTTCTCGGAAATGTGCGGCCCGCAGCGCAGCGCGAGGGAATCAAGATCGCTATCGAAAACCATGCCGGCGATATGCAGGCCGGTGAGCTGAAAGGCCTGGTGGAGCAAGCGGGGCCGGATTTTGTGGGCGTCTGCCTCGATTCGGGAAATCCGCTGTGGACGCTGGAGGATCCGCACGTTACGCTCGATATTCTTCATCCGTATGTGCTCACCAGCCACGTGCGTGACAGCGCGGTATGGAAGGTGAATGAGGGCGCAGCCGTGACCTGGGTGCAGATGGGGCGCGGAAATGTCGACATCGAAGGATATGTTCGAAAGTATGTAGAGCTGTGTCCCGGCAAGGCTTTGTCGATGGAATCAATCCTGTTAGGTCCGAGAGTTTTTCCTTATCGGAATCCGAATTTCTGGGACGCATATCGAGACGTTCCGGCATGGGAGTTCGAACGATTTGTGGAAATCGCAGAACGCGGTAAGCCGTACAAGGAAGAGCCATGGGAAAGCAAGGATCAGGCGCAGCGTGAACGGCAGGCGCTGGACGAAAGTCTCGCATATACGAAGAAGATCCTGGGCATCTCTTAGGGAGAGCGTTCAGGCTGCCGGTTCGTTAGCGAGGACACGCCGAACGCTGGGCGGGCCCGGATAATTCGGTGAGTTGAGCTTCAGATTGAGTAATCGCTGGCCATCGACTTTGGCCTCATCGAGCAGAAGTGCCCACCCGTGGCGTTCCGCGCGGCGGTTTTCATGGGTTTTGAGGCGCGCTTCTTTGGCTTTTGCGCGGCGCTGCGATTCGAAGCCAATTTCCGCCTTTCGCTTTTCGGCTCTGAGCTTTGCGAGCTGATCGAGGCACTTGTGAAAGGCACGGTCGTTGGCGACCTGGTAGCGGAGATAGAGCGCGAGCTGATTTTCGTTCGATTCGCCACATGCGCCGTGGAGCCGGATGGCGCGCTGCTTGAGCCAGTAGTGCTGGGCGAGGCTTTCGACGAGCAGAGATTCCGTGGGCGTGGACGGGCTGTGTTCGGCGCAAAGCGATTCGAGGAGCCGGTCGAAGTCGGACTGGCTTTCGTCAGCGAACACGCAGAAGGCGCCGGTGAATCCGTGGCGGAAGTTGTTGCGCGAGGAGTGCGATTTGCCCTGGTCTGTACGGGGTCCGGTGCTCTTTTGAGAGTTGGCCTTGTTTGCGGTGATCTGGGCACGGGTCGACATCGATTTGCTCCTTAGAAATGAAAAAGCCGGCGCGAGTTCGGGTCTCGTCCGGCGCTTCCTGG